>JAHXIM010000456.1 GCA_025655635.1 gamma proteobacterium symbiont of Lucinoma myriamae
ATGGTTGGATACAATTTACATAGCGGTGATCCTCCTACAGGGGACTTACACCCCATTAGTTTATGCCCATGACGGGCGTACACAAATAATTGCTGCTTTCTAACTTTAAACGTTAGCCAAAAAATTCTGAATCGCAGGTTAGTACAATGAGCAGTAATTTTAGACTGAGTTTTATACCTGATTGAAATTACTGATCAGGGACGAAAGGGGAACGCCCTCTAAGTCACTAATTCAGTTGAATCCACCCCTAATGACACAAATAAATATTCTAATTTAATTTGCCTGCAATAGATTGGTAATCTGGATTTCTCAGATATGATAGAAATACAGGCTTATGTTAAGATGCGTTAACATAAGTAGGCATATTTAAGTATTTTTGATAATAATATAATTACAAAACTACCATTGATATAAAAATATGAAGATGATATACACCAGTGAAGATCGCTTCATGGTATGGAATGTAAAAAATACACTAGAATTAGCTGGATATGATTGCCATATAAGAAATGAATTTTCTGCAGGCGGAGCAGGGGATATTGCCCCTATAGAGACCTGGCCTTAAGTTTGGCTTGATGATGAAGCGCAATATGAAGAAGCAAAGAGTTATCTTGAATCAACTGTTTTAAAACCGGTTTCTTCTGGCCATGATTGGTTTTGCAAACAATGTGGTGAAACAAATTCTTCATCCTTTGAATTATGTTGGAACTGTGGTCATGAGGCTAAAACTAATTGACTTATTAAATGCAATTATCGCTTTGTGAGTAGAAATGAAAAAAGGCGCCACTTTATCACAAGACCGTAAGTATCGTTATGTTTTATGGCGGGAATGGGATGCTGAAAAATCAGCTTGTGTCTTTATTGGGCTAAATCCATCAACTGCAGATGAAAATGACGACGATCCTACGTTAAGACGTTGTATGAATTTTGCTAAACAATGGGGATTTGGTCAATGTATTATGGTCAATCTTTTCGCTTTTCGTGCAACCAATCCGGAAGAACTCAAAAAGCAAGATAAACCGATAGGCTATAAAAACAATCATCATATAAAAACGCAATGTGCTGATGCAGAAATGGTCGTTGTTGCCTGGGGTAATCTCGGCACTTTTTTAAAACGAAATGAAACAGTCTTGAAACTACTGAAAGATATCCCTTTAAAATGTTTTAAAATAACCTCAAAAGGGCAACCAGAACATCCACTCTACCAAGCTAAAAATACACAATTGTTCCATTATGAAAATCATTGAAATAAAATCTACTCGCAGAGAACAACTTATTGATATTACTGATCAGGTTAAACAGGCTGTAAAAGATGCAAATATTGAAAGTGGTGTTGTAACTGTCTATGCTCAAGGCGCTACTGCAGCCATTATGATTCAGGAAAACTGGGATGAAAGTGTGCAAACGGATGTGGTGAATTTGTTAAAACAAATGATACCCCAAGGTGTTTGGTTGCATGATCAACAAGATGGTAATGGCGATTCTCATTTAAAAGCTGGATTGGTTGGGCCTTCTGAAACTATCCCTGTGATTAATGGTGAACTGGGACTGTCTACCTGGCAAAATATCTTTTTTTGTGAATTTGATGGACCAAGAAGCAGTCGAAAGATTATCTGCACTTGTCTGACTGAAAAATGATGAATAAACACTTTAAACAAGTTTTGTTGAAATCGACTCAATCCACAGAAATTCTTTCTATAGAATCGATACAAAGTCTATGGAGTGGTTATGGTGAAATCCTTCGCTGTGAGTTGGATTCTACAATGCTCTCCTCAGTGATAGTAAAACATGTCCATTTCCCAACACAAAAAAAACATCCGAGGGGATGGAATACTGACTTATCGCATAGAAGGAAGAAAAAGTCCTATCAGGTTGAAAGTAACTGGTATAAGCAATGGAGCAGTTTTTGTGATGAAAGTTGTATTGTACCCAAAGTTTATGCCTTGGAAAGTCATGGTGATGAAGTTTTTATAGTGCTTGAAGATCTTGATGCCAGTGGGTTTAATATCAGGAAAACCTCAGCTTCATTGATTGATATGCAGCTTTGTCTTGATTGGTTAGCAAACTTCCATGCAACTTTTATGGGTAAAAAACCAGAAAACTTATGGAAAGTAGGTACCTATTGGCATTTGGATACTCGCCCTGATGAACTCAAAGCATTGCATGATCAGCCTCTAAAAAAAGCGGCCGGAAAAATAGATAATAAGTTAAAATCCACTGCATTTAAAACTTTTGTTCATGGAGATGCTAAATTAGCTAATTTTTGTTTTTCCCCTGATGATTCAAAAGTTGCAGCAGTCGATTTTCAGTATGTGGGTGGTGGTTGTGGTATGAAAGATGTGGCTTATTTTATCGGTAGTTGTTTGTACGAAGATGAGTGTGAGCAATTCCAGGATGATTTATTAGATTATTACTTTTCTGCACTAAAACAGGCATTAAATCGTCATAAGTCACTAGTTGATTGGTATCAACTGGAATACGATTGGAGAGCACTCTACCCAGTTGCCTGGACTGACTTCCATCGTTTTGTCAAAGGCTGGAGTCCCGGACACTGGAAAATTCATGGTTATAGTGAACGTATA
>JAHXIM010000538.1 GCA_025655635.1 gamma proteobacterium symbiont of Lucinoma myriamae
TATAGCTTATTCAGATAAGAGTGATTTCGATGTCTGGGTCTGTCACCGTGAAGATCTCTCGAATCTTGAATTGAAAGAATTACAGCAAAAAAATGAACGTATTAGCAAATGGTGTCTGGCGTTTAATCTTGAGGTAAATTTCTTTTTAGTGCATACCGATAATTTTCGTCAGGGAAAAATTGATAAACTGTCTTCAGAAAGCAGTGGTACGACTCAGCATTTACTGCTTCTGGAAGAGTTTTACCGGACATCAATGCTGTTAGCAGGGCGTTATCCCATCTGGTGGTTAGTACCTCCGCAGTTTGAAGCAGACTATGATAAATACGTTGAAAATATTTCTCATAAAAGATTACTCAATAAATATGATTTTTTAAATTTTGGTTCAATCAATCACATTCGAGCGGAAGAATTTTATGGGGCTACCTTATGGCATATATATAAAGGCATTGACTCCCCATATAAATCAATTCTGAAGCTGCTGTTAATGGAGAGCTACGCTAAGGAATATCCTGATATTAATCTGCTCTGCCTGCAATTTAAGCAATTGGTTTATCAAAATGATAAGCCGGATATTGATAAGCTTGATCCGTATATTATGATGATGGACAAGATCACTGTACATCTTTGTGAAGAAAATAGCCTGTCACGTTTAGAGTTAGCCAGACAATGCCTGTATTTGAAAGTTAATGAATCATTGACGGAATTAAAAAATGCAGCTTCACATGAATGGCGCAAAAAAATTATGCATAAGCTGGTGGCTCAATGGCAATGGAAGCAGCCTCAGCTCATTTTATTAGATGATAGAAATAATTGGAAAATTCAAGACGTTAGTAAAGAACATAAAAATATTATAGAAGCTTTAACGTTCAGTTATAGAAAATTATCAGATTTTTTTCGCTATCAAAATAAAGATATTCGAATTAGTAAACGGGATTTACATATCTTAGGTCGCAAGCTCTATGCCGCTTTTGAAAAAAAAGCAGGGAAAATAGAAATCATTAGTCAGGATCGTGATATTAAAATTAGTGAAACACATGTTTCACTCTACCCTGTAACGCATGATAAAAAAGGCAAGACTCGCAATGAACATGGCTGGGCTTTATATGCGGGTGCATTCAACAATGTTGATAATAAAACACCAATGCCAATTAAAAAATCAACCCATTTACTGAAGTTGATTTGCTGGGGATTTTTTAACAGAGTTCTTTCCTCTCAAACAAATTTTATTCTGAGCAAAGAGATAAAAGTGCTTACTGTTCGAGAGATTAAGCAGATAATTGAAGCATTGGAAACGGTTTTTCCTGAAGTAATACCCGGTTATGCTGATATTGATTCTTTGATTAAACCGGCCCTGCTGGATTCAAATATTCTCTTCTTGAATATAGGTATTGATCCATTTCTTACTCATCATTCCATTGGGACACAAATTGCTACGAATCAAACAAATGCACTTAATTATGGCTCAATGCATGAAAATCTTTTAGTGACAATTGATCAGATGATGTTGAATAGTTGGCGAGAAGTGATGGCCTATCATTTTGAAGGAGAGATTGGCTTAATTGAATGTCTCTGTCAGTATATAAAATGGAATAATGAAACAGAAATTGCTCAAACATTAATAAAACCAAAACAGCCGACGCTTGTTTGTTGTTTTTCTTCAGTGCGAGGTGAGGCGATATCAAGGTGCATAACGCAGCTATTCAAAAATGTATTGAATACTTTTCATGGGAAAGAGTCAGCACTGAAAACTCGCTATTTATTTGTAATAGAGCAAAGTTTTTATCTGATATGGCTGGAAGATAGTGGTCCAAAGTACCAAAAAATCCCTGACCAGAAAGAATTGATTCGTGAGCTATCATACCCTCAGGCAAATTATCATTCATTAATTATGGATTCAGGCTTTGATGAATTTAAAGTACTTAAGCTGATCTTTAGTCAGAATAAAGAAAATCATATTCAACTATTTTATCAAAATCACAGAAAGACAGCTGATATCTATATTATTGATGAGCACGGCAGTCTTTATCATCAATCAACCACGATTGAAAAGAACAATATCCACATTAACCATTTTATATTATTTCTGGATTCTATCATTAACCGTTTGAGTTATAGCAGCAGTTACCTTGATGATTCATTTGAAGATTTTTTGGAGGATTCTTTGATTGCTTCATTATCTGATCTGGATGCTGCTACTGGTGCTGAAGTTGATCTGAAATTAGAAGTCTTTGAAATTCAAAAACAATCACCAGGTCAGTTGATACTTAAAGAACAATTTTCAAAACTGCAAAATATGCCTGTTCAATTTTTTAGAATACAAGTTATTGCAGGTTTAAATAAAGATGGTAGTCGGCGTTATAATATTTATGCCAACGAAAAAGAATTTAATTCCTTTGAGTATGGCCGGGGTATTTATAAGAAAGTGGCTGAGGAAGTGATTAAAACCAGGCGTAATAAACAACGTTATCCTATCTATATAACCGATATTGATTTCATCAGTGTTCCCCTTTTAACTCAACCTCGGAACTAATCGGTTCATGAGAGCACTCATAAGGTTCGCCAAAGACTTACCTGTCATAA
>JAHXIM010000491.1 GCA_025655635.1 gamma proteobacterium symbiont of Lucinoma myriamae
TTTACCTGAAATTGGAAAATCATTAGATACTCGAATTAATGATAATTTTCAGACGTTCGATCCTGCATTTTCAAGTTGATTGGGTATATCACGTATTCTAAGGCCTTATTTTATAATATTCAGGAGTAGCCATATGTACGAGTTTACTATTACTTTATCGGGTTCATTTAATGATGTAAAAGAAACACTGTTGAGTCTGCTGATGCAGGAGCAGCTGGGCATTGTCAGTGAAGTGGATGTGCAGGCGACATTAAAGAAAAAAATGGACTTAAGTATACCATCCTATCAAATCCTTGGTGCCTGTAATCCAAAGCTGGCATCACAAATTATTGAAGATGAACCCAATGCGGGCGCATTATTGCCCTGTAATATTGTTGTACGTGAACAAATACCGGGAAAAGTTGTTATTAGTTTTATGGATCCTGTTGCTGTTATGAGCTTATCTGATTCTGAAGTTGTTAATGATATTGCCGGAATTGCCCGTGAAAAACTACAAAGAGTAGTGGCAAAGCTGGCGGAAACACAGGTCTGATATTTTAACAGATGCGATACGGGAATGATGTTATAATGATGCAGAACAGTACATTTCATAGACATAAATCCTAAGAAGACGCAGCAATATGACAAATTATTATAAATCTCCTAAATCCGATAGAATTTTCAATAAGGGCGGGGAGTTACCTTCTAAAGAAGAACTTCTAGAGCAGGAATTGAGGGATTATCCTGATTCAGAAGTAGTAGAACAAGCACCTGAAGGTGAAAAACTACAAAAAGTCATTGCCCGTTCAGGACATGCTTCTCGACGAGAATCCGAGCGTTTAATCGCTCAGGGCAGGATCAAAATTAATAATCGTGTAGCTCAATTAGGTGAACGAGTCTATGGCACAGAACGTATTTTTCTTGATGATAAAGAACTGTTCATTGCCTGGCAAAAACCTAAGCAGCGAGTATTGATTTATCACAAGCCGCCAGGTGAAATCTGCAGTCGTAATGATCCTGAACATCCTAATACAATCTTCGATAACTTGCCTAATCTTAAAGTGGGACGCTGGATCTCTGTTGGCAGACTGGATATCAATACCTCTGGGCTTATTTTACTGACCAATGATGGTGAGTTAGCCAATAAACTGATGCATCCCTCAAGTGAAATTGAGCGTGAATATGCAGTTCGTGTTCTTGGTGAAGTGACAGATGATGACATAGCACAACTCAAAGAAGGCGTTGCACTTGATGATGGCATGGCACATTTTGACAAAATCAGCTATGTAGGTGGCCAGGGTGCAAACCATTGGTATCACGTCACTCTTAAAGAAGGTCGTAACCGTGAAGTGCGCCGTATGTGGGAATCACTGGGTATTACTGTGAGTCGCTTATCCCGGGTACGTTATGGCCTGATTAAACTGCCTCGCTGGCAGAAACCCGGGCGTTGGGAAGACTTGGAAGAAAAAGAGTTGTTAGCATTGTATGAAAGTGTCGGCTTACATGTCACTAAACCTGAAACCGATCATCGAGGTCGTATTGTTAATCCTGCTCAACGAGGAAAACGCAATAAGCATCTGGTGATGCCTGATAATAGAAGAAAATCCCAAAAACAAAAGAAGCATAAGCGTCGTTAGACATGAAGCAATGACTCGAAGCATTAAAATTAAAAAATTACTTACTCTGCCTGTTATTTTGAGCAGAGTGAGTTTTCTTCCGGCCTTCTTAATTTGTGTATTACCATCGGCAGGTTATTGTAATATTACTCGCCTCAAAATTGATGTTTTATATTCTCTTAATTCCTGTTGTTATTTGTCTATCGATTCTGATATTGCTGCATATAGGATTTATTCCGCCACGTATTATCGAAACAAAAACACCATACGATTTCAGTATGAAGAGTGAAGAGCTGCTCATTACCACTGAGAAAAATAAAAAGTTATTTTCCTGGTTTATCCCGACTAAAGAATCAGCACCATTGATTATCATTATGCATGGCTGGGGCAGTAATGCGGAGCATATGCTGCCGATTGCAGCAACTTTTCATCAGGCAGGTCTTAATGCATTAGTCATGGATTCACGCTGTCATGGAAAAAGTGATGGTGATACTTATTCAGCCTTACCTCGATTCGCCGAAGATATTAACCATGCTGTTGATTATACAAGAGAAAATTTAACTTTTAATGGTAAAATTATTTTACTGGGACACTCAGTTGGTGCGGGAGCAAGCTTATTTGCAGCATCTAAAAGAAATGATATTTCTGCATTGATTAGTCTTTCAGCCTTTGGTCATCAACAATGGCTGATGACTCGTTTTTTTAATAAATTTAAACTACCTCGATTTCTGGTTAAATTTCTTCTGTCTTATATACAGTGGATCATAGGCCATCGTTTTAATGATATCGCAGCCGTGACCTCCATTAATAAACTTAGTATTCCAACTTTGCTGGTTCATGGCACACATGATAAGACTGTACCGATAGAAGATGCTTACTTAGTCAGCCCTGAAAAACATATTATCTATTTGAAATGTAAGGAATTATCCCTATTTTTGAGTGACCAGATCGACCAGAAATGTTAT
>JAHXIM010000329.1 GCA_025655635.1 gamma proteobacterium symbiont of Lucinoma myriamae
TTCATTACGGTTAGTGAACCGCCCATTGCGGACCCGCATGATGGGTGGTGTGGGGGCTGTAGGAGAGAAACCTGTGGCTACCCGATTATGAATAAAAATATAAAATAGATATGCTTTTAAAATCACTTGTGTTTTTTTTACTGCTTTTAACAATGACATTTTTCTTGTCAATACAAAATCATCATATATATTGAAATGGGCTGTAATATTGGACAGGGTTATTTATTTTATCATCCGATGAAGGCCAAAGATTTTGCTAAAATACCGTGGAAACATTTAAACAGCTAAAAACCAACTTTTCCGTAGCAGGCTTTCTATTCACGGACAAGCTCCTGGCTCAATAGTAACAAATAAAGTATGATAAGCGCCTCATAATCATAGAGAATAATAAAATGATCATAAAGGATATTGTTGTACACTTAATTGATAAACAAGCTGACTCAGGGCAATCGACTCTTTCATTAAGTCAGCAGAGCATAGCAGCATCCCCAACACTGGAACATTTTCTTGAAGAGTTGAATAAGGTTTATAATAGTAAGCCCAGTAAAGTCTTCGGTAGCTTCGCAGACTCAGAGGGTGAAATCGATAATTCGCTTAAAAGCAGCCACATCTTATTAAATAGTTATCTGAAAAAGCAGACGAGTTTTATCGACTACACTCAGCAGTCGATGAACTTATTAAAACATTATATTGATCAGACTGGTAAGGCAACGGGCGGTTATATCGTGTTTGTTAATTATACGCTTTTCGGTAGTGATTTTATGCTGATTGCGATGTTAAATAATGTGGCGGGCGTCGCAGTTGACAGTAATCTGGGTATTAATAATATTAATTATCTTGATATTAGTAAACTTCATCTGGCAGCACGAATTGATTTAAGCTTATGGCAGGATGATGCGGAATCAGGACGTTATATTTCCATGATTCGTGGTAAAGAAAGTAACAAACTCTCTGAATACTTTCGTAAATTTATCGGTAGTGATGAGACAATTAACTCAAAACAGGAAACCAGTGAATTGCTTACTGCAGTGAGCCGGTTTTGTGATACTAATATTCAGGATGATGACACAAAATCTCAGTTCAAACAAAAGGCTGCTGATTTTTGTTTAGAGCAGGCGGATAAAGGGCAAAATGTCGTACTTAAAGATTTTTCGGGTTATGTTGCCGATAGTGCTGTCGATGACTTTATGAATTATGTCAAAAGTGAACAATTTTCCTTATCGGATGAAATATCACCCAATAAGACCGTTATTAGACGTTTCAACAAGATCAGTGGTCGTAATCAGCAGGTCAGCATTACTATTAATGAAGAAGCCCTGGGTGATACTGTGATTTATGATGCGGATAAAGAAACGCTGACCTTATCAGACTTGCCTGCCACACTAAAAGCACAACTTTTAAACCGTTAACATCGTTTGACTGATGCTAATTATTATATAATATGGTAACCAATAAATGAAAGATCTAACCCTTGAAGACATCAGTCGTCTTAATTTATTATTAGATGATACTTTAAAACAGGCAAGTAAAGAACAGCTGGCCAGCTGCATTAAATTACTAGGCACCTCTCTTGCTCATTTGAAAATTAAATATCAAGTGGATGAAGATAAAAATGCTCAAGTATTCTCAGATTTTGTTCAAGAACTGGAAAATGATTCATTAAGTAATGAATTTAATGAACTTGCTGCAAAAACCATCGTTGAATGCGCTACTGCAATGGCTGTAGCAAAAGATGGACAGAAAAAAAATGTATAATGTTTAAATTCTGATGTTATTTTCATTTAAACTTGAAATAATGACGCTATCTTATATTCTTACTTGTATATAAAAAGGATCTAAAAATTCTTATTGGGGGTGGGACTCATTATATAGTTAAACTAATGTTTTTGACTGCAGTGGTCGATAACCTGTTTAATGATATGATAATTTATTCTATTGAGTGGAGTATTTAAGTGGTCACACCAAAACAAACAAAATCATCACTTTTAATCAGGCATAAGATCTGGCTGGGTTTTATCTCGGCATTAGTGATCTTGCTGGTTAATTCCTTACTGTCATTAAATAGCCTGTACCAGGTTAAAGACTCGGTTTCCAGAGTTGTTAATAAGAATCAGCCGCTGGTTATCGCCTCTCTTGAACTATCTGAAATATTATATAAAGCTAATGGCTTTCTAGGCTTTTTCCTTTTGAGTAAAGAAGAAGGGCATAAGAATGCTTACCTGGATTCAATCAAACAAATTAATTATTCTTTTGAAAAACTAAAAGCTGTTTCTGATCATCAATACAAAGAAACCATCAGTGAATTAGGTTTAAATATTAATAAACTGATCTCTTATAAAGATCAAATGCTGGTTTTACCCACCGATCCCCGATTAAATTTCCCTGCATTTTCCTATGCATCTAAAAACTTAAATCCTTTTGCACAAACTAATTTACAAATGCTAGGTGAAATGATTTTATCTGAAGACTATAATACCCCAAAAAATTAAGACAATAAAATCAGAATTCATATTCCTAAAGAGTTAAACTAAAGTCAATAAACAGGAGTAAGAGATGAGC
>JAHXIM010000422.1 GCA_025655635.1 gamma proteobacterium symbiont of Lucinoma myriamae
AATATGATCATGAACAATAAAAATAGAATCAATATTGTACGATAATCTATTGTGTCATTGAGATTGTCTTTTTTCAGGGTCGACTACGTATCGATTCGTCAAAACAACAAACTCATTGATTGTCAGCGTTTCAGCACGCCTTCCCGGATCAATTTCACATTGAGTAATCTGCTCAGCAGTGAGTATTTTCTTCAAATTATTACGTAACGTCTTGCGCCGTTGAGCAAATGCCGCTTTAGCGATAAATGACAGATCCTTAAGCTCTGCATTATATAACAATTCACCTTTCTGACTCTCATTTCTAGGCGTAAGCCGTACAATGGCAGAATCAACTTTGGGTACCGGGTTAAAGGCACCGGGAGGCACAATAAAAAGCAGCTCTGCATGACACAGGTATTGAACCAGTATGCTCAAGCGACCATAGAGCTTACTATTTGGGCTGGCGGTCAGGCGTTCAACCACTTCTTTTTGCAGCATAAAATGCATGTCTTCAATAATACTGACATTGCCTAATAAATGAAAAATAAGCGGGGTAGCAATATTATAGGGTAAGTTCCCTACTAAATGGAGCTTACCAGTGCTCGACTCAATTAGTGTTGAATAGTCAAACTGCAGGGCATCAATATTATGAATATTGAAATTAATGTAAGTGGAAAAACGATCTTCAAGAATGGGGATTAAATCCCTGTCGAGTTCGATAACATCTAATTTGCCTGCTGTATTCACCAGATGCTCTGTTAAAGCACCTTTTCCAGGTCCAATTTCAACAACATGCTGTTCTGATGTAGCGGCTATGGATGAAATAATACGCTCAATAATATTGCTGTCATGCAGAAAATTTTGTCCAAATCGTTTCCTGGCCTTATGATTCAATGGCTTACCCATATAAAACTCTTTATTCTCAAACGGTTATATGACCCTAAAGTGGTTTTATCCACAGGAACCACCGAGTTAGGTTCTAATAGGGTGCGATGACAACTATCATCGATAATTGCATCGGTAAATTTTGATGATTATACCATTAAACAAATCAATTGTTTTTTATCCCAGAAATATGGCTAATAGCATTTTTGTTAATCCCAGTAAGATATCCCCTGTTCACTTAAGCATAGACTTAACTATTTCATAATAAGTAAGCATGACTGGAAGATACAAATGGTGTACAACAATTGGACAGTCACAAACTAAAAAATACACTGAAAAACACATCTTGATTAACTATCGCCGAAGCAATAGCTCTATCAGGTATTTCTATTAAAAGTATATAAATAAAGATCTAATAAGCAAATCTAAGGATAATCAAAGTAAGGTGTACATTGATAAATCTGAGCTATAAAGAGTATTTCCAGTGGTGATGCTTGTTGAAGATAATACGGATTGTTGTTCTAAAATAAACACTATCAAACAATAATGTGTGCTATTGAACGGGGAAGAAGATGCTTAAAAGAACAGGTCAAACACCATAAATTTCTGAAAGAAAAAGCTCTAGTGGCAACTAAAATAACTATCAGTTATCCCTGCTAAATCCAGATAAAAAACATAAAAAGACAAATAAAGTGACTGTTCTATTCTGTTCTGATTTTACACCCTCTACTTTTTTGGTGATTGTCATTTCTCCCTCCAGTTGTTAATTGGTTACAGAGGGTATCATCCAAATTTTGGTTTGAGACAACCGGGTTGGTATGTAAATATCATTTGTATTTCCAGATAACCATATCCCAGTTACCAGCAGCATTGGTACTGAGTCCGGTTACATAAACATTATCAGTACTGTCCAGCACTACGGCATACCCATAATCATAACCATTCTCGCCTGCAGCACCATTGTGTACAACAATACCATCACTATCAAATGTATTATCAAGGCTGCCTGTACTATTATATTTCCAGATAACCATATCATGGCCATTGCCACTATGTCCTGTCACATAAATATTTCCATCACTATCCAATACGATTGATTTTCCTTCATCGTCGACATTTCCTCCAGCAGCACTACGATGAACAACAATACCACCACTGCCAAATGTGTTATCCAAAATACCAGTACTACTGTATTTCCATATGGTCATATCTAAATATGTAGTTTCACCAGCATCGCTACCATTACTGGAACCAGTCACATAGATATTTCCAGAACTGTCTAAGACTATGCCATATCCATAATCTTTATACTCACCATCAGCAGCATTATGGTGCGCAACAATACCATCACTGTTGAATGTACTATCAAGGTTACCATCGCTATCGTATTTCCAGATAACCATATCTAAATTTGTAGGACTATTACCCCAGCTACTACCAGTTACATAAATATGTCCTGTAGCATCACGAAGCAAAGACAACGGCCCTTAATCGAGCAGGTACATGATTATCCCCGGGTTGACTCCCTGAGAGGCCTTAAAAATATAGGCCGAACCTGAAGCACTATTATCGCCTTGCGCACCACAATGCCATTAACTTAAGGAGAACTGTTTCTTTTTCATCAACTTACAGTTATTATTCTTGCTAACAAATAACAATATTAGGGAAAAGAGC
>JAHXIM010000083.1 GCA_025655635.1 gamma proteobacterium symbiont of Lucinoma myriamae
ATTTTTGGTGGTAATATCATGATATTTCACTATAATTTCAATGGGTTATGATTATAGACCATTTTCAACTGATTTTTATAGGATCAATATAAAGAAGGATAAATTATGATTATTATAAATAAAATACACATAAAACTGATTGTCATCCCCGTTTTTCTGCTGCAGATTTTTTTCGCAAATGCAGCGCTAGCAAATATTACTCCGATCATCTCGTATTTATTGAGCAATAGCGCCACTGAAACTAACACATCTCTTTTACTTGGCTTTTGTGATGCGGATAATGGTTATGAACTTTGGCAAAGTGATGGCACAGACACCGGTACGCAGATGGTGAAGGATATCTATCCAGATGAAGATCAGTTTCCTCCGTATGATCCTTATAGCTCTGATCCGCAGGAGCTGACAGATGTTAATGGAACTATCTACTTCCAGGCAGACACTGGTCTTCAAGACGGTTATGGAAAAGAACTGTGGAAGAGTGACGGGACAGCAGCCGGTACAAATATAGTGAAAGATATCGATACCGGGGGTAATGCTAACCCAAGAAATCTGGTTAATGTCAACGGCACACTTTTTTTTGTGGCTGCGGATGGAGTAGGAGGACATGGAGATGAAGTCTGGAAGAGTGACGGGACTGAAGCAGGAACCGTCCTGCTTCAGGATCTAAAGCCGGATGGGTCCGGCTCTAATCCATCCTGGTTGACCAGCGCTGGCGGAAAACTCTACTTTCAGGCAAACGCCGATGGTGCAAATGAGCTTTGGATGAGTGATGGAACAATTGACGGTATAGTACAACTTGGGGATGGTCTTATTACTCCTGTCAACTTGACCGATGTTGATGGAATACTTTTCTTTCGAGCAAATGGCGGTTCAGGAGATGAGCTTTATAAAAGTAACGGGACTGAATCAGGAACCGTCCTGGTTAAGGATATCGATCCTGTCAGCCCTTCTAATCCAAACTGGTTGACCAATATAAACGGAACACTCTTTTTGGCTGCAGATTCTGAAGATTATGGCACTGAACTCTGGAAGAGTGACGGGACAGAAACAGGAACAGTTCTGGTTAAGAATATCCATGCGGTTGGTGATGGCCTTGGCGGCTCCAGCCCAGAAGAACTGATCAACATCAACGGAACACTCTATTTCAGCGCAAATGATGGCGTAAATGGCAGAGAACTGTGGAAGAGTGACGGTTCAGAAACAGGAACCGTCCTGGTTAAGGATATACACTCAAGCGGTGACTCTAATCCGACCTATACGACAAATGTAGATGGAATTCTGTTCTTCACTGCAGATGATGGCATTAATGGAATAGAACTGTGGAAGAGTAATGGAACAGACGGAGGAACGATGATGGTTAAGAACATCATGGCGGGGGATACAGATCCTTATGAGTTGCAAAGTCATGATGGTCTTCTCTTTTTTAAAATTAACTTCTATGGTACGGAGCAGCTCTGGATAAGTGATGGTACGGAGCCTGGGACTATACGTATCAAAGTGGGATGTGCAGTACCAGTGCCAGAATGACCAGGAGGGGAATACCTATTTGACAGCTCAATATTAAGTCTGTAGGTTCCCCTGTTAACCCTTCTCCACTATCCTTACGAAGGATAATCCATACCCCGAGCCCAAGTGGGTAGAGGGAGAAGCCAGCCCCTTCCAGACGGCATTGATTCATATATCCGCTTCTAATGAACCGGATTTAAACAATTTTTTTCAGCAATGAAACAGAAAGTACTTTTATCACAAGCAAAGCAATGCCACGGCCTTTTAACCCTTCAGTTAAAAAGTGACTAAATTGAAGTTGAGATTTTCCTTATCCTGACTTCATTATCAAGTGCATTTCTGGTTATCTGGTCATAAAGACTGGTAACCTCAGAAAACAGGTTTTGATACTCATCATGAGTTGATACAAAGTGAGCATACTGCTGTGTATCGTGGAGAACCTGACTTAAAAAATTAATGTCTGATTGATTCAACGTGCCGCCATTATCAACGAGCTCCTTAATGTGCATGACTCGTGGCAGACGATGTTTCTCGAAACGCTCCAGAACTACGGTCAAGACGCCTTTATTCTCAAGTGGATATGCCATAGCTTACCCCCCCCTTATTGATAACTTGTTTCTTATTATTTTTTCTCTAGTTTAAGAATAGGAAAATTAACTGTATTTTTCAACTTAACTTTACTATTTGCGATTTGATAGAAAAAGTGTGAATAAATACGTCTTGATTTTCTTTTCTAGAGATATTACTCAAATTGCATTAATATTAACCTGGATGAAAAACAAATTGAGTCTTTATTATAAAGAGAAAATTTCCCTTAATGAGGTAGGAAAATGGGTTTAGAAGCTTTAATTGATAAAAATGAGTTACGTCATGCTGTCTCATTAATTAACAAGTTTAACCTCCCGTCGCCAACACAACTTGTTGTGGTCTAATAGAACTGGATACTTTAATAAGAGATAATAACTATCAATTATTGAGGTGTCAAAATGGGACAGAAACGAACATACA
>JAHXIM010000197.1 GCA_025655635.1 gamma proteobacterium symbiont of Lucinoma myriamae
AATGATTTTTTTGACAATATTTTACCTGAAATTGGAAAATCATTAGATACTCGAATTAATGATAATTTTCAGACGTTCGATCCTGCATTTAATGAAAAAAATGATTTAACAGATGAGTGTGGCTCTTCTCTTCAGGAAATTGAGAAATTAGCGCTTAAATTGGCTGAATTATCCAGCACTAAAGAAAATAAAACTCTTGTTGAAACGAAACCAGATATTGCTATGCCCGCTAGCGAAGAATCTGTTAATAGTGTTCTGGAACATGATCGCAACGAATGTTTTTCCAGCAAGAAAACGACAGAACGTGTTGTCACAAATCTTGAGGAGAGATTCACGAGTTCAGATTGTAATGTTAACGATGTAACAGAAGAAGCGAAAAATGTATGGGTGTTAGGTGCATCAATAGGTGGTCCGGAGGCAGTCAAACGCTTTTTGGCAAGAATACCTGCAGAATTACCGGTTAGTTTTGTGCTGGCGCAACATTTAGGTGATGGCTTCGTTTCGTTACTTGCCAATCAGCTGGATTCTGTTAGTCATTTTAACGTAAAGGAAGGGACTGCGGGTGATATTTTAAGGCATGGTGAAGTGGTTATTGTGCCTGTTAATGAGCACATGGTATTGGATTCAAAAGGAAAAATTAAATTTATTGAAGAAGATTGGACCGGTTATTATCAAAAAAAATCAGGTGTTATTATCTTTAGCGGAATGGGGGCAGATGGTCTTTTGGCCTGCCAGAAATTCTCAGACGAATATGAAGGAAAGGTCTGGGCACAAAGCTCTGATACATGCGTGATCAGTAGTATGCCGGATTCTGCACGCAAGGCTAACCTGGTCAGTTATTCAGGCTCTCCTGAAGCGTTAGCATTAAAAATAGCAGTACAGTATATGGGAAAAGATTCTTATATTGTATAAAATCACCAAATAATAAATAACAGGTTCTGATGCTCAGTGTATAAGAACAGTTATTTATCTATATTTCAAAATAGATAAAAAGTAGATTAATAATGAAGCACAATAGTAATGTTATTCATGGCGTTGAAGCAAAGAAATCAGGAAGCTCGATTGTTCAAGAGAATAAAGTTCGATGTCTGACATTGAATTTTTTTAGTTATAAAATGTTGTTGCCCAACGCTTCAGTCGCAGAGGTGACAGCGCTAAAGAGTATAGAACCAAAATTAGGTGCTCCAGAGTGGTTTGGCGGCTTAATGAATTGGCGGGATCAGGCTGTGCCGGTAGTTATTTTTGAAAAAGTGATGAATAGTGATGCTTCTAAACCACAAAGTTATCGTCGCGTACTTATTTTGAATGCACCTAATAATAAAGGTTGTTCTCCTTTTATTGCTTTAGGATGCCAGTCAATTCCAAGTTTAACATTGATTGAAGAAGAACGTGTTGCTGCAACAGAGATACAAAGTGAAAAGGCAACTCATATCAAGCTTGATGGAGAAAATTATATTATTCCAAATATCTCACTGCTGGAGACTATGGTTAGTGAAGTAATGAGTGAGTAAGATAATGAATAGTTACAATTAATTGACTTTAAATACCCAGATCACCCCACAAAAATTGCAGGATGCTTAATATAACAAGTCCTGCTGTCTCTGTTCGTAAAACTCGGTTTCCCAGCTTTATTTCCTGAAAATCCTGATTTACCGCCCAGTCAATTTCTTCACTGCTTAGGCCGCCCTCAGGACCAATAAAAATATTAATGCTCTTTGCCTTTATTGACTGTAAATCCGAGACATTTGATTGAGCTGTTGGAGATAATAGTAAGTTGAGTTCGGCTTTAAATTCACTAATTTTCTCCACTTGTATCGGTGGCATAATATTAACTAAGGTAGTGCGTCCGGATTGCTCGCAGGCACTGGTGGCGACGCCTTGCCAGTGTAGCCGTTTTTTCTGCAACTGTTTGTCGTTTAACTTTCGTAAATTTGAGCGTTGAGTAAAAACAGGAGTAATACAGCTTATGCCCAGTTCAACAGCCTTTTGAATAGTATAGTCCATTCGCTCACTACGTGAAATTCCTTGAAAAAGATGGGTATTAATCGGTGATTCAATATTTTTGACAATAAAATTTTCAATAAGAGCAACACAATTGCGTTTACTGATTTCTGTTAAAGTGGCTGTAAATTCACCGTTTTGTTCATCAATTAGCTGACCATTGAATAAAATAACATCAGCCCCTTTTTTCAGGCGTAAAACATTGACAATATAATTCACTAAATGAGGTGGAAAAATCAGGCTTTGGCCAGGAGAAAGGGCTTCATCAATAAAAAAACGGGATAGTCGCATAGTCTTCACGCAGATAGAATAAAATTACCAGTTATGCACAATTGCATAACTGGTAATTTTACCTGATAAGAGCCTTTAGCTAAATAATTAATCTCTAACAGAATACTACTATAACTTAAATGAACTAATTAACCTGAACTCTGGATAACAAAGTAACTAACGTATTGATATAACTTGATTTATTCCAGAAGACTCTGTAAATCATCCGTGTAAGCT
>JAHXIM010000073.1 GCA_025655635.1 gamma proteobacterium symbiont of Lucinoma myriamae
ATAACATTTCTGGTCGATCTGGTCACTCAAAAATAGGGATAATTCCTTACATTTCAAATAGATAATATGTTTTTCAGGGCTGACTAAATAAGCAAATAATGCCAGCAATTGAACTGGTTAAATATCTGGAATCAAGTACAGAAGCATTAAATGAACAAGAGTCAATAAATGAAAGCCTGGACTTATTGGAAATACCCGCTAAACGGATGGATGTAGCTACAATACACCTGCAGGCTACACTGGAAGAGACGCTTAATAAGTTAGATAAACATAAAATTGATGCATTGTATGTTGAACGGATGAGTGCGCCGGGAATAATGCGCTTATATGGTGTGATAACCCGTGCCCAAATTGAATCAGCGTATCAGATTACATAATCATTTAACAATCTCTTCATCCTGTTTTTAAAAAGGGAGGGAAGAGATTGTTTTAGTTAATTACTACTCGAAAAAATGATTATTTACCATTAATTTTTAATAATTCGATATCAAAAATTAATGTTGAATTTGGCTTGATCTTGTCACCCACAGCACGTTTACCATAGGCCAGAGCAGCAGGAATAAATAGTTGCCATTTATCACCAACGTGCATTAATTGCAGGGCTTCAACCCAGCCGGGGATCACGCCATTGACGGGAAAAGAGCTTGGTTTATTACGTGAGTAAGAACTATCAAACTCAGTCCCATCAATCAGCGTACCACGATAGTGGGTAGTTACCTTGTCTGTTGCTTTAGGACTAGGACCTGTGCCTGATTTAATGACTTTATATTGTAAGCCGCTAGCCAAAGTAATCACGCCTTCTTTCTTTTTATTTTCTGCAAGAAATGCATTACCAAGTTGTTTGTTTTTAGCCAGTTGTGCTTTTTGTTCTTGTTTCTGCTGTTTTACTAATTTAGCTTTAAAGTCAGTAAATGCTTTTTTCATTTCATCTTGTGATAGTGATAAATTACCGTTTAAACTATCTTGAACACCCTGTACCATATTATCTTTATCCAATGTAATACCTTGAACTTTAAGCGATTGAACAAAATTAACACCAATGGCATAAGCCGCTTTTTGTTCAAGTGTTTGTGGTTGTGCCATAAGGATTGCAGGTGTGGCAAAAAGACAGCTTAATGCTGCACCTGTTAGCGTGCGCTTTATTGCAGATGTATTACTCATTGTTGTTTTTATTTCCTGTGTTATCGTATTAAATCATCGGGTTTAAACTCGTAGTCTACCATTTTTTAAATTAATAATAGTAGATATTAGTCAAAATTATGTACAACTTAATTCTCAAACAAATTAACATATTGCTCATAACCCTGTTCGACTAATTCAGCTTTAGGGATAAATTTTAGTGAAGCAGAATTAATGCAATATCTTAAACCTGTTGGTTTTGGACCATCAGGGAATACATGTCCTAAGTGAGAATCTGCTTGTTTACTGCGCACCTCAGTACGACTATAAAATAGATGCTTATCTACCTTCTCAGTCAGAGATGAGGGTGCAATCGGCTGGGTGAAGCTAGGCCAGCCTGTTTTGGAATCATACTTGTCTGTTGAACTAAATAAAGGCTCACCAGAAACAATATCGACATAAATCCCCGATGTTTTATTATCCCAATATTCGTTCTGGAAGGGGCGTTCGGTACCTTCTTTTTGAGTGACATCATACTGCAGCTCAGTTAATGTTTTTTTTAGTTCTTCATCACTTGCTTTCATATAAGTTCCTGTTTTTGATGTAGTGACTTTAGTGTTGTCTTTTTTGATTATTTGTTTTTCTTGAGAGGGATATTTTTTATGTAAATCATCACCCCATATTTTTTCTGCATATTGGTCTCTACCCGAGCGAAAACGATAGAAATTGTAGCGTATAGGATTTTTTTTATAATAATCCTGATGATATTCTTCAGCCTTGTAGAAGGTATCAAAAGCAATGAGTTCTGTGGCAATTGATTTGTCATAACGAGCAGATTGAGTTAAGTGCTCAATCGATTGTTGGGCCAGTGATTTTTCCTCTTCACTGGTATAAAAAACAGCTGAACGGTATTGCTCACCTCTATCATAAAAAGAACCACCGACATCGGTTGGATCAATGGAATACCATAGTTCAAACAAGAGATCTTCATAGCTGATTTTTTTGGGGTCATAAATAATTTCTACTGCCTCTATATGTCCTGAGATACCTGAAGATACTTGCCTGTATGTTGGTTCTTTTATATGTCCTCCAGTATAACCGGAGATGACTTCAATAATACCATCGAGCGCTTCAAAATTTGCTTCAATACACCAGAAACAACCTCCGGAAAAATAGGCTTTTTTATAGTTTTCTGCATGCTGTGCTGCTGGTTTATTATGAGCTGAATTATCAGAGTTTCCTGTAGATGCCGACAGGCTTAATACCATTAAGGTACTAATAAGGAATAACATTAGCATAAATAGTCGATCCTGAAAAAAGATAATCATCATGAATCGATAGATTATCGTACAACATTAATTGTAATTTTATTGTTCCTGATCAAATTG
>JAHXIM010000224.1 GCA_025655635.1 gamma proteobacterium symbiont of Lucinoma myriamae
TATACTCGTCCTGTCATGGCTTTGCAACGCAGTAATCTGGAAATAAAAATTAATCGATGGAGTCGTTGGCTTGTTTTACCAGGTTTGTTTGCTTGTCTGCTGGTTTATTGGCTGCTAAAAATACAGGTTGAAGATCAGAACAGCGACATGCTTATCGGTTTTACCGCTGTGTTTGTCTCAATTGCGACGTTTATTTGTCTGTTACCTTTTATGACTCGCTATCTGTTAGTTTTATTAGCCATTTTAATGAAACGACTCTTTAAATTAACCGGTAAAATTGCTGTGAATAATATTGTCCGCTCATTTAGCCGCAGTATTGTTGCTATTGCAGCCTTAACTATATCAGTTTCATCAGCACTGGGGATCGGGATTATGGTGGATAGTTTTCGTTTTACGGTAGATGACTGGTTATCGGGCTATCTTAAAGCGGATTATTTTATTGGCTCTGTCGATAGTGGCACCTCCGCTCAGGTGAAAGCTTTGGTGGAACCCTTTGATAAGCAATTACTATCTGATTTATCTCAACTGCCAGGAGTTGATTATATCAGTAATGATCAGGAAGTCCTTTTTTTTATTGATGGTCAATATCATCACTTAACAGTACTTGATATTCCTGTGAAAAGTTTTACTGCCTTTCATTTTAAAGAAGGCAATGCTTCCTCTGCACAAAAAGCCTGGCTTGATGAAGATGCGGTGATTATTTCAGAGCCTTATGCTTATAGGCATAATTTATCTGTCGGTGATAATGTTTTTTTACCTGTCAGCCAAAGTGGCAAAGAGTCAGAAAAAAAAGCCCTCCTTCAGGCATTTAAAGTAGTGGGTATCTATTATCACTATGGTTCTGAGCAGGGTGTGATTAATATGAACAGAACGACTTATCAGCGGCATTGGATATCAAAAAAGTTGAATGCTCTCGGGCTATATCTGTCGAATGATATTTTGCTTGATCAGCGTAAACGAGAGCAGTTTGAAGAGCAACTACAGGTACTTATTAGTGGCAGGTCATTGCAGTTTATTTCTAAACAAAACTTGCATAAAAAATCGATGATAATTTTTGATCGCACATTCAAAATTACTAATGTACTTAAATTGTTAGTTATTTTGGTATCATTTGTCGGTATTCTTACCGCCCTGATGGCCATAGAACTGGAACGCAGCAGGGAATTTTCCATACTCCGTGCCACCGGGCTTACGCAGAAACAATTATCAATACTTGTTTATATAGAACATTAACGATGGGGATTGTGGCTGCTGTGTTAGCTATGCCTATGGGAATTGTATTGGCCTATCTGTTAATCGAAGTGATTAACTACCGCTCATTTGGATGGTCTATTCAATTTATCCTTCCCTGGATGGAATTTGCCATGGCTGGTGGACTGGCGATTTTGACTGCCTTTCTGGCTGCCGTCTATCCTGCCTGGCATTTGAGCAGAACACGGCCTGTTATAACGTTGAGAGGAGAGTAAAGAATGAGATTTCAGCCTTTGCAGTACTTCGTGTTGTTGATTATATCTTGTAGTACTTGCGAAGCAGCGAATTTCTTGCCTATAAATTCTTTATCGTTGAAGGGTGTTTTAGGGGGGGCAGGCTTCTGAACAGGAGAAGCATTTTAGCCAGGTATTAAAACCCAGGGAATTTCAGTTCCCTCGTGATCACCTGGCACATCAGACTTATAAAACAGAATGGTGGTACTTGTCAGGTAATATCAGCACTGATAGTGAGAGTAAGTCTCAGACTTCACGAAAATTCGCCTATCAATTTACTTTGTTTCGCTTTGCTCTGCATCCTGAAAAGGCATCTGTGGAAAACTCTAAATGGCGCAGCAGTAATATCTATATGGGACATGCTGCATTGACTGATAAAAAAAATCATAAAGTTTACCAGCAGGAACGTTTTAGTCGGGATGGTCTGGCTCTTGCCGGTGCCGGAAAAAAAGACAATGGTCTTTTGCAATTCTGGCTGAATGACTGGCAGATGCAATCAACGGTTAGTGAGGAGTTATTTCCCTTAACGTTAGCTGTTAAGGCTGATGATTTTTCTTTGAATATGCAACTAAAACCTGTCAAACCACTAGTATTACAAGGGAATCTGGGGCTGAGTCAAAAAAGTAGCAAACATGCCTCGTATTATTATTCCTATACGCGTCTGGCAAGCAAGGGAAAAATAAGGATAGGGGATAAGGACTATGATGTGTCTGGCAACAGCTGGTTTGATCGTGAATGGCCAACATCCAGCCTCAGTGAAAACCAGCAGGGTTGGGATTGGTTTGCATTGCATCTGGATGATGGCAGTGATTTGATGATCTACCAAATGCGTAAAAAGGATGGCGTAAAAGACAATTATTCCAGTGGCATCCTGGTAAATTCGCAGGGAAAAAGTGAATTTATTCAAGCTCAGGAATTTCAACTTAAGCCCGGTAATTAGTCAGCCCTGAAAAACATATTATCTATTTGAAATGTAAGGAATTATCCCTATTTTTGAGTGACCAGATCGACCAGAAATGTT
>JAHXIM010000436.1 GCA_025655635.1 gamma proteobacterium symbiont of Lucinoma myriamae
CAATTTATGCCATGGAATTTAACTGAAAAAATTCAGCCCTTAAATAAAGTGGCATGATCCGTCAACGTGGGAAGTTTTGACGTATACTCAAGGTGACTGACAGCAATAGCAATATTGTCTTTGAATCAGGCAAGATAAACGAGGATGGTTCTATTACAGGGGCTGCTAATGATTTTGATCAGAGCGTATTTGAACCACACTATAATCTGATCACTTCATCCGCTCAGGTACAGATTTATGAAACGATTATGGCTAATACTGATGATGAGGTGACGTTTACATTATTACGTAGTGCCTATTATCTGAAAGATAACCGGCTGACACCCAAAGGTTTTAATAAAGATAAATCGAATCTTCCAAATGATGTGGCAGTAAAAGGACAGGCAGCCAACGATGCTGATTTTAATCAGGGTAGTGATGAAATTACCTATCGTTTTCCGGTATCGGTTGCGGGTGAATTAGAGATTAGTGTGTCTTTAAATTATCAAACAATTTCACATGGTTTTTTACAGGATCTATATGATGATAGTGGACAGGTGGACCAAGTGGATGATTTTAAGGCAATGTATGATGCCCAAAGTTTAAAACATGAAGTCATGGTCAGCACACAAAGCACGGTTATCAGTGATGGCGGGGGCGTATCCCCTGCTATGTCAGCGATAATCATGTTATTATTATAAATTAACAACCCCCCTCAATCCCCCTTCTAAAAAAGGGGGTAGTAAAAGAAAAAGCTATTTATGGATAGACAGTAATTATTTTATTGAGAATGATCTTATGCATAAAAAACAGTATTTAGTCTCAGTTTCTTTATCGGTAGTATTGTTTGTTTTAAGTGTCTACAGCTTTAATTCTCAAGCTGTAGAGACAGATGCCGATAAGTCTCTGGCAAACTATACACCGGTTCTGAGTGCTGATTTTAAAGAATTACTCAATAGCGCAGATTTAGCTGCCGGTGAAGAATTTTTTATGCGTAAATGCTCTTCCTGTCATGATGCTGTAAAAAGTGATATTCATGGTAAGGGACCCAATTTATGGAATGTTTTTGGGCGCAAAGCAGGCATAGCAAAAGGCTTTGAATATTCAGATGCCATGCGCCAGTCAGGTCATACCTGGAATTACGCCACACTCAATTATTATCTGACGCGCACTGATCGTGCCGTACCTGGTCGTATTATGAATTTTAGAGGCATACGTAAAGACGCCTATCGGGCCAAGCTCCTGTTATTCTTAAGATCCATGAATGATAATCCTCCACCCTTACCTTAACGCTGAACGTTTAGCACTGTATCTCAGGCAATTCATCCCACTGGCTGGTATAAGCCGGTGAACGATAAGCCTGACGCATGGCCCATTTTTGATGTACACCTTCTGCGGCAATATAAATAGAATTTTTGCCATGACGGTGATTAATTTTATCCATAGCGGCCATAAGCTTATCTGTTTTAGCCGATTGTCCGGCATGAAACAGATCCAGCTGCCGATGTTTTTTTGCACTGAGATCCAGTAAACCCACGCCTGCTTTGATATAAAAAATACCGGGCTGAAACAGGTATTCTATGACCTTGCGGGCAATACTGGAAATCCAACGGATATCATCCGTTGGATAAGGTAGTTGAATGACCTGATGATGGTTGTTGTATTGATAGTTGTAAGGGATGGGTCATGATTTTGGTAGCCGGCAGCGTAGAGTAATACTTGTATTGAGCCACTAAATGATTGTTGTGAGCGAAGTTTTTCACAGGCCCGTGCAACATATAGACTCACTGCATCCAGTATGACTTGTAATTGAGTGGTTTTATTGGCAAAGGAACGGCTGCAGTAAATTTGTTTTTTTTTGCCGGGAATTTCCTCCAGAGGCAAGCAGGCATGGCCGTTCAGTTCTTCAATGATACGTTCCACACAAACATTGAAATAGCGACGAATAGCTTTGGGATCAGCATTGGCTAATTCCAGGGCGGTATAAATATTTAAGTCTGCTAAACGGGCTGCAAAACGAGTCGAGATCCCCCAGATTTTATTAACGGGTGTACGTTTTTTCATCCAGTCCCATTTTAGCGCATTATCTAATACACAAACCCCCTGACATTTAGAGATATCTTTAGCGGCTCGACTCGCCAGTTTCGCGAGTGTTTTGGTCGGGGCAATACCAACACCTACGGGCAATCCGGTGTGCTGATAAACAGTTTGCTTGATCTGCAGTCCATAGTCATTCAAAGACTGATGGCTAATATCCTGCAGATAAAGAAACATCTCATCAATACTATAAATCTCCACATGGGATGAAAATAGCTGCAGGGTGTTCATAACCCGTGCTGATAAATCACCATAGAGAGGATAATTGCTGGAAAAAATGGCAATATTTTGTTGTTTCAGCCAGTGCTTGATAGTAAACATGGATTGTAAATCACCGTATACGTCAAAACTTCCCACGTTGACGGATCATGCCACTTTATTTAAGGGCTGAATTTTTTCAGTTAAATTCCATGGCATAAATTGA
>JAHXIM010000142.1 GCA_025655635.1 gamma proteobacterium symbiont of Lucinoma myriamae
TTCATTACGGTTAGTGAACCGCCCATTGCGGACCCGCATGATGGGTGGTGTGGGGGCTGTAGGAGAGAAACCTGTGGCTACCCGATTGGCTTTTTAGTTGCTTAGAGCATTCAAAACTGCTTGAGGTTCTTTTGCAACAACATTGAGTAAGACTAAGGCTGGGCCATGAGGAGTTCGATCTCCTCGTTCCCAATGCCGAAGTGTACTAACACTAATACCAAATGCTGAGGCAAACTCATTTTGAGTCATACCAATTTTTGCACGAATGTTTTTTACATCTAAAGGTGTAAATTCATGCACTATAGCTTTTGTTGAATTTCCTTTTGAAAAATCCAATGCTTCTTCAAGACCTTGTTTAATGCTATCAAATGCTGAGTTCATTTTTTACCGCCATAATTCAAAATAAGTAGTGATGTAAATTTTGCTAAATCGTTACGTTCGCCCTTCGTGAGATTATCTTTTTCGCCTTTGCCAAATAAGGTTAACAAAAATAATGGCATTGATTGATTATGGTAGTAATATATCACTCGAACACCACCACTTTTTCCACTGCCTTGCGATGACCACCGTAATTTTCGAATACCACCAGTGCCTTGCATAAGTTTACCTGCAGCGGGATGAGCGGCTAGGTAATTGATAATGCTATTTGATTCAGATTCGTTTAGTAATTTATCTGATCTTTTGGTGTATTCTGGTAATTCAACGATTGTTTGCATACTTAGATTGTAATCCAATGGATTACTTGGCGTCAATATCTATTTTTACGTGGTGAAATTTAATAAGCCAACGTCAAAATCATCGGGGCGTCTTTTTGCATCTCATGCATTTTTTGGTTATCTTTTATTTCCATTTCATATTTAGTTCGCGATGAGTATCAGCACAATCTCTTAAATACAAATTTATAAGACTCTGATATGGAATGCCTTTTTCCTCTGCTAAGTCTTTAAAATAATCTATTGTATTTTCATCAAGGCGAATAGTAATTTGTTTTTTTAATCGTTTCGCATATGGATTTTTAATTGACTGTGAAAAATCATAATTATCTCTCATTATGAAACCCTCTATACTGCTTTTGTTCAAATTTATTGGCTTTTCGTGCTGAAATAATCCTGATTTGTTCTCCATTGTCTCTGTAACAATGGCATACAAGCAAAAGCTTGAATTGGGTACTCTGACCAAGCAATATAAATCTGGATTCATCTTCAGAATGGTCAGGATCAGGGATTAAGCGACCAAAATCATCAAGAAATACAGTTTTTGCTTCCTCAAAAGAAACATTATGCTTTTTCTGATTTTTAAGGGCTTTATTTTCATTCCATGTAAATTTCAGTTCATCCATACCACAAGTATAACTACAATGTATTTACAGTCAAGGTGAATGTCAAAATTGATGGTTTTTGAGAAGATAACGTCAAGTTAACCGGCACGCGTTAGCGCGTCCGGTCCGAGCAAGGAACGAGCGTTGTTTAACTTTTTGTTAGGCATTTTTTGGTGGCCATTCGTCATATTGAGGAATCCCTCCTGGAATTGTCTCCCATGTTGCTTTTGAGCCTACAAAAATATGCATGCCAAGCTCTATTTCAGGATTACCGTCTACGCACCCTAATGTAACTCCATGTATCTTTCCATTATATGTCCCACAAAGGGTAGACCCGCATATACTGCAAAATTTTAATCCTGCACCATTGCTTGACTCATAGGTAGTCAGTAGATTCTCGCCAAAAACCCACGAAAATTGCTCTGGTTCTACTTGTGCATATGCTGATGCTTGTGCGCTAAATGCTTTTCGGCACATAGAACAATGGCAAGATCGCGCATCACGCAATTTACCGTTTACTTTGTACTCCACTGCACCACAAAAACATGAGCCATTTATTGCCATCGTGCGATTTCCTAGTTAACCTGAACTCTGTTCAAGAAATAGAGTAAAAGTACGCACTAAGTATTGATATTGCTTGGTTTATGGAAGAAGTGTCTTTGGCATGGATGCCAAAGCCAAGCTTACACGGATGATTTACAGAGTCTTCTGGAATAAATCAAGTTATATCAATACGTTAGTTACTTTGTTATCCAGAGTTCAGGTTAGTTAATTCCTACTTTTTAATTTTCAGGCAATTCCTCAAATTCCTTTTTCTTGTTTTTAAACCAAACCTCCATCGCTTCTGGGTTTTGCATAAGTTCTTGCATTTCATTCATTGCTTTAAGATGTACATTATCTTTTTTTTGGAACATTTCCATTCCATGCTGTTTGCTCATTTCTGCAATTTCTTCAAATGAGTTGGCATGAAATTCTTTTTCACACGCACCGCCGAGTTGTTTGCAATTCATAGTTTTCATGTTTTTTACCCTGTTTATATTTAGTATGCTGATATCATCAAAGGAAAGTGCATTTGTTATTCTTGTGTACGCCCGTCATGGGCATAAACTAATGGGGTGTAAGTCCCCTGTAGGAGGATCACCGCTATGTAAATTGTATCCAACCATTTT
>JAHXIM010000149.1 GCA_025655635.1 gamma proteobacterium symbiont of Lucinoma myriamae
AAAATGGTTGGATACAATTTACATAGCGGTGATCCTCCTACAGGGGACTTACACCCCATTAGTTTATGCCCATGACGGGCGTACACAAATGGACAGTGTGGCTGTTGAATCAGATAATTTTGGTACCACAGGTGATAACGCTGTCAATGAAATGCATGAGTTACTTAAACTCTCACACAACATGGAAGAGACTATTTCAGCATCATCACTGCGAAGCTTTGTTGAGCTGGCTAAAGTTGATCATCTGGTTTTTAAATTTGAAATCTATGAAGTGTTTATGAAACTTTCACAAAAAACAAGCCATGATCTTAATGATCACAGTCATTGCCGGCTGGGTAAATGGTATTATGAAGGGGATGGTCTGCACTGTTTTTCTAAATTAGATGGTTATAAACAACTTGAACTCCCTCATGAACGAGTTCACAATGCCGGGAAAAAAGCGTTAGAGGCTTTACAAAATAATGAGATAGAAGCCTCAATCACTGCCCTTAATGATATGGAAAATGCCAGCATTGAAGTACTTGCCGATTTGGAAAAAATAGCAAGAAGCGGCGAAGATGATAAATCATTACTCTGCACGCATAATGAATTTTAATAACCAGTAAAAAAGTTCATTGAATTATTTTAAAATAATTCATCAACTGGATCGATTGTTTCCAGTACTGGTTGAGTAATCGCAACAGGAAGTCCATTTTTTTGCTCCAGAGCCTCTCTTAAGGCTCGGGCTTCCACCACCAGCTCTTGTTGATAATTGTGTTTAAAAAATGTATTTTTTATCAATTCCATCGTCTTTTCATACAGTTCATTATAGGGAAGTTCTTCACCTTCTAATTGTGGATGCACTTCAATATAAATTTTCTTGTTCCACCACCCCACTTTAATCGGCTGATTAACAATATTAACCGGCATCCCCACTCTCACTTCTGGAAATAACTTTTCAATATCTTCAGGATACATGCGCACACAGCCGTGGCTGACGCGCATACCTACACCATAAGGCTTATTGGTACCATGAATCAGATAACCCGGTATACCAAGACGTAAGGCAAAAAGACCCAGTGGGTTGTCGGGACCCGCAGGAACTACATCAGGTAAAATTTCACCTTTTTCTGCATGTTCTTTTTTAATTGATTCTGGCGGCGTCCAGGTAGGATCCGCCTTTTTAGTAACAATTTTAGTCTGCCCCAGTGGTGTATTCCAGTCCTGACGACCAATACTAACGGGATGAGTAATAACAGTTTTATTATCACCTGAAAAGTAATATAAACGATATTCTGGTAAGTTAAGTGTTAAGCCTTTTCTGGGTGTATCAGGGAGGAGTCGGCTGGTTGGAATTAGAATATCAGCCTGAGTGCCGGGCATCCAGCGATCAACAGCTGGATTGACTAATATAATTTCATTTTGACCAATATTATACCGTCGTGCAACATCCAATAGAGTATCTTCTTCCTCAGCATGAGCATAGAAAGGTTTTTCCGGATCCTGACCAATTAAACTTTCATTGCTGTCAGCGGGTAAATCAAACACACTTGCCCAGCTATTCGTATAACTTATTAATAAACTAACAAGTAGTAACAACCATTTCACTTTAATCATGAAGAAATACACTAAGACCTTACATTGAGATAGATTGTTAATTATCTCATAGAAAGAAGTAAGTTGTTTACTTCAATTTCACAAAATAATACACTAAATTCATTATTGTAATTTTATCAAACCAATCTGTTACATTTGTAACAAGTTATAATCAGAGAACCATGTATGAAAGCAAAAATAGGTATTATCACAGCATCTGACAGAGCCAGCGCAGGGGTTTATGAAGATCTGTCCGGACAAGCTATCATTGATACCATGAAGGATTATCTTACTTCAGAGTGGGAACCCGTCTATCGGGTCATTCCAGATGACCAGGATCATCTGGAACAAACCATGATAGAACTATCTGATCAAGAAAAATGCTGCCTCATTGTCACCACCGGTGGAACAGGACCCGCAAAACGAGACGTCACACCAGAGGCGACTGAAAACGTCTGTAAAAAAATGATGCCCGGTTTTGGAGAGCTCATGCGTCAGGTGAGTTTGCAATATGTACCAACAGCTATTCTTTCTCGCCAAACCGCAGGCATTCGAGGCAACTCGCTTATCGTCAACCTGCCGGGAAAGCCTAAATCAATTCGTGAGTGTCTCGATGCAGTTTTTCCAGCGATTCCATATTGCATTGATCTGATTGAAGGCCCTTTTCTTGAATGTGATGAAAATGTTATCAAACCATTTCGTCCAAAAAAATAATAATCAATAAAAAAACATATCTTATTTTCAATGGGGAAAGTATGAGTATAGGTAAAACAAGAGATAAAATACAAAATATTGGTGATGCTATGGTGGATATTTTTCACTATACCCGTGATCAATGAAAGTGCTTGATTTTTATATAAATAGGGATCAAGATTAGCACATGACGCAACTAACCCTAACAGCCCCTCA
>JAHXIM010000207.1 GCA_025655635.1 gamma proteobacterium symbiont of Lucinoma myriamae
TTTCTGCAATGAGTTTTAATGTCTTTTCATCCAGATCACGGGAGGGATTGACACGCTGGCGACCCAGAAAGGAACGTACGATCATTTCATCTGCACCAAAACCGATAGAGTAAATTTTTATACCAATTTGTTTTGCTAATTTAGCGGCAGTTACAGGATCAATTCCAGCGTTATTAGAACCATCAGTGAGTAAAATAAGCACTCGTGAATCGCTTTCGTCAGCAGGTAAATCCTTAAGTCGCTTAACGGCCAGACCAATAGCATCACCAATAGCCGTGGCTTTTGAACCTGCCATGCCTATAAATGAGTCATAGAGCATTTTTTCTATGGTTTTACGATCAAATGTGAGTGGTGTTTGCAGATAAGCGTTATCGGCAAATAATATCAGTCCCATGCGATCACCTTCACGTTGACGGATGAAGGGTTGTAATACGGATTTTACGGCAGTGAGTCGATTAACTGGATCCTGAGCAAAAAACATATCAGGTGTTTCCATACTGCCGGAAATATCGACTGCGAGCATAAGATCACGGCCGCTTACAGGGATTTCTATTGCTTCACCTGACCATTTAGGTTGTGCTGAGGCAATAATTAAAAAAATCCAGGCAAGAAATGCAAATACCATAAAGGGTGAAAATGTGTGCAGCTGCTGAGTTGAGTACTGTACTGATAATTCATGAACCTGTTGATAAAAAGGAACTTTCAATGCCTGTTTTTTCTGAGTATCCACAGGCTTGCTTAGCCAGTAAACCAGCGCAGGCAAAGGCAGTAGTAAAAACACCCAGGGTAAGTCAAAACTATACATCTTGCTTCTCCTGACGAGTGTTTTTCAGAGCAAAAAGCTGGGCACTTTTTTTAATTAAGCTTTCTGAACTGGCAAATAATTCATCTAATAAAACATGATCAATGACATTTTCAACTGATTGATAAGGTGTTTGGGTTAGTAGATCGGCGTATTTTTCAGAAAAAAGTGGTGTGTTCTGGTTACTATGAGGCTTACCATAATAGGTGTTATCTAATAGTGCCAGCCATTGCTGATCAGTTAATGAAGCCACTTTTTCTCTATGGTAAAGTGATAAGGCATAACGGCGTAAAAAAATGGACAGCTCTTTTACGCTGGCATGGGTAATTGCTTTTTTTTGTGAATAGTTACTTGCTTCTTTATCGATCAGTTGTGCTTTATATCTTTCTTTAATGTCATGAAGTTCTTTCATTGACTGTGATTTTAATTGTTTTACCGTGGCTGTTTTTATTGGTGGTTTTCTTTTAATGAAATAAATGATTACGAATAATATTATGATGCTCAGAGCAAGCAATAACCACCAGCCAGGTGCCGGAGGCCAAAAAGTAATAGCCTCAGGTAGTTGAATATCTGCCAGTTTACTGGGGTCAAGCGGAGATGACGCAGGCATTTGCGGCGCATTATGCATCATGGCCTGGGTTGGATCCTGAAATGCCTGATGAGGTGTTGTTTGTGGTGCTGGCATAATTAGTGTCGGCTCCTGGCAATCCGGCGCACACTGGCATCTTTTCCCAAAGTGGCAAGAAATTGATCGGCTACCTTGTCATGAGTGGCTAGATTAATTAAATGAATTTGGTTTTGTATACAAAATTGTTCAATGTCATTGCACTTTTTTTGAAATAATTCCTCAAATGAGTTTCGTAATAAGTGATCCCGGGTATCAAGTGATTGATAATCTATGCCGTTGCTGATCCCATATTGACCGGGTGGAGGCAGCTGGCTTTCCAGTGAGTCGTAAATATGTGCCATCAGCAAGTCATTATGGCGGGCTATATGACGAATGTGTTTTAAAAACATATCATTAAATTGATGAAAATCACTGGCCAGTAAAACAATACTGCCAGGATGAATGACTTTTTGGATACGGGCAAATAAAAGCTCGGTATTTAATGCTTCAGAAGCTAATTCGTCGGTGCTTTTATTGTGAAAATCTGACAGTATTTTAAGAAATTGCAATACTCCACGATGTCCGCCTTTAGGACGCATTTCGATATGACCTGTATCATTAAAGATCAGTCCGCCAATACGATTACTATTATCTGCGCCGGCCCAGGCAAATAGAGCAGACGCTTTTGCTGCTGCAACTGATTTTAGACAATGACGGGTACCAAAATACATAGTGCTGCGCAGATCGACTATGATAAAAACGGGGCGCTCCCGCTCTTCTTTAAAGACTTTAGTATGTACTTTGTCAGTGCGAGCGGTGACATTCCAATCAATATTGCGAATATCATCGCCGGGCTGATAGGGGCGTACTTCATCAAAATTAAGACCACGTCCTTTAAAGGGTGAAGTGTAATTGCCTGAAAGCGATGAATAGGCTTTGCGCTGTGAACCCAGAGACAGATGAGTCGATTGATAGCGTAATTGTATTAAGCCTTGCAGGTCGACTTGAGTTGCACGAGACTGCTTAGCGCTCGTATGGCTATTATCTGTCTGCTTAGATGTTTTGTTGT
>JAHXIM010000418.1 GCA_025655635.1 gamma proteobacterium symbiont of Lucinoma myriamae
ATAACAATTTGATCAGGAACAATAAAATTACAATTAATGTTGTACGATAATCTATCGATTCATGATGATTATCTTTTTTCAGGATCCACTATTTACCAATTTTTGAGTGTTTTAAGAAAAGTGTGCACTGCACCTATAATGCACTTAAACATCAAAAAATTAGGGTTACAAATGAACTAATGGTTAAAATGCAGCCAAAAAGTCAATTTTAATAGATAATATCAATTATTAGAAGCACTGGCTCATCTTCATTAAATTTAGGTGCAATTTGGGTGCAATAACCCCCACCAACACACTCCATTTGCACCTGTTTTACACCAGCAAACACCATGTAAGTCATTGTTTAATGGGGCTTATTGGTGTATGCTGTAGTCATAAGTGAGACTCATAATCGGCAGGTCGACAGTTCGAGTCTGTCCAGGCCCACCATACACCGCAAGGCTTATAGATGATTTTCATGGGACTTCATTGCAGTAGGCAAATAGTGGCTATTAAAGTCTAAGCATACCTTTTTCTTAAACATATTATCTAACAAGCAGAAAGTCTTAATAACTGCCTGTGTTCTATATATTTTACTTTTTCAAATAACTCCACCACCCTTATTAGTAATTTCAAGCATTGTTTCGGGATTTTATGCCAATAAGAAAGAAGTGACACATCGTTGGTGTCTTGTGTATTGGCTTAGTACGACATGGATACCATTTGGGAAACACTCATTCAGGTAAAGCAACATAGTCAAAATGAAGGGTTAACGCTAGTGAAGCAGTAAAGTATTTCTGGTTTAACTCTAAATTTGTGGCCCAATTGATTTGACCGCTACCATATCGGTTTGATGTCGAACTTATAGATAATTTTTCTGCACCAGTATTTCAATCTCAGGTAGAGCAGCTAAACCTTTATCATTGAATAGGGATAACATGGTCTGTGCCATAGCTAGCCAATGTTTTTCGGATTGCTCCACAAGCTTTTGAATGATGATAATTTTTTATCTTTAAGCCATTGAGGGTAAATTTCAACTAATGCAGGAAAAATTTCACGTCGCATCCCTTTGAAATTAGCAAAATAGAAATGAATTTGTGAGTCATCATTATTTTCAATCAGTCGAGGTAATGTTGAAATGGTATCGGCAATATGATCCTTAACTGCACGGGCCATAAACTCGCTTCTTGAGCGTGGCATTTGCATCACCATATCTGACCATTCTTTGCCAAGTAGGTTGCTTGACTTAATTTCACCAATTTCATGATATAGAACCGTATCCGCTTCCAGGGAAGTCAGTTGTTCTAATGAGGCCTCTGGCTTATGGTCAAAATCATAGCATGACAATGCTCTCGTCAGGGGGGAATCTTTATTGTACCAGTGGGATTCTTCATGTTTTTCCCAAATAAAACGCTTTAGAGATTCTTTGCGAATAAAAATGGATTGACTATGACTCATGCCTGGAGGTGCAGCAAGTTCTCGAGCATATTCATGACCACAGATATATAGATGATAATCTTCATGGATTGTTTTGCTTTCAAGAGCGGCAAGAAAGAAAACAGGTTTCCCATAATTTCCATAACCACCACTATAAATCAGATTATCCTGTTCAATAATATCATTAATACCTGCTGAGTCATAACAGGAAAACTGTTGATCCTGGACATGAATATTACTTAGGGGTTTATCTTCCAGGTCATCCCAATGCGTTTCTCTTTCAGTTAACCAGTTGCCTATATCATCATTGGATAATTTCTGCCCAAAAGGAATATTATGCTCCCAACGATAGTATTCACGCATTTTTAACAGATAAATGCACAGAGTATAGTTACCGGCATACTGGGCATCTGAAATATGACAGTTTCTGATAATAGTATTTTTTAATTGCTCTGTTGAAATATTCATGTGTTCACAAACAGTTTTTAACAAGCCCGGATTCAAATCATAATTGTAGTTGTCAACTAGTCAGATGATATCGTTATCATAGGCAAATTGAAGAAAGAATAAAGAATGACTCAATGAGTTCTTTTGACCTCGCTAAGGCATAGCTCTCATAGAGCTTTCCATTAATTGAAGCTGGTTAGCTTCTTTTTGAACAAAAGCGTTATGTGTCAGATACTACTGATTAAATGTTGATAATTACCATCGATATGAACGGTAGGAGCGTGAATTATTCCTGGACGAACGGCCACGATATTGGTCACTTTGATAGATGGGATCTTTTTTTCCCCATCGCTTCATCCATAGTGAATTACCTGAACGGCGGCGAGCCTGATCCAGTTCTTTTCGAGAATAGCGACGTTCAGGTGAAGGATATTTCTTTTCCAGATCATACCAGGCATCACCGTAGGTTCGGCCAGATTGTGACTTTCTGTTATCGGCATTGACAGCTGTTGTGTACGCCCGTCATGGGCATAAACTAATGGGGTGTAAGTCCCCTGTAGGAGGATCACCGCTATGTAAATTGTATCCAACCATTTT
>JAHXIM010000303.1 GCA_025655635.1 gamma proteobacterium symbiont of Lucinoma myriamae
TGGTTGGATACAATTTACATAGCGGTGATCCTCCTACAGGGGACTTACACCCCATTAGTTTATGCCCATGACGGGCGTACACAATGAATAAATGATATATTCAAGCTATTTTATAGTAAAACTCTATGAGATAATCATTATTAACTTCCAAAAATGAAAATTCACTGCCCAGGCATATAAATGAGCAATATTTCAATCGTTATACCCGCAAAAAATGAATCCATTGGATTATCAGGCTTATTGCCTGAAATCAGGACAAGCTATCCTGATACAGAAATTTTGATTATTGATGATGGTTCTACTGATAATACAGTACAAGTCAGTAATAAATATGGTGCTAAGGTTATTTCACATAGCTATAGTAAAGGTAATGGTGCAGCCATTAAAACCGGAGCCAGACATGCAGTGGGTGATATTATTATTTTTATGGATGCTGATGGCCAGCATAAGCCGAAAGACATTCCCCGCTTATTAGAAAAACTACAATCCGGACATGATATGGTTATAGGTGCAAGAAAAGCATCAAGCCATGCTTCTCTTTTTAGAAGAATTGCAAATGCTTTTTATAATAAACTCGCATCTTTAATGACTGGCCACCAAATTGATGATTTAACATCTGGCTTTAGAGCTGTCAAAAAAAAATATTTTCTTAAATTTTTATACCTGCTTCCTAATGGTTTTTCCTATCCAACTACCAGTACTATGGCATTTTTTCGCTCTGGTTATTCCGTCTGCTACGTTCCCATTGAAGTAGCACAGCGTGAAGGTAAAAGTCATATAAGCCTTTTTAAAGATGGTATAAGATTCTTTACAATAATCCTTAAAGTTGGCGCTCTTTTCTCTCCTATGAGACTTTTTCTTCCTGTAAGTGCTTTTCTTTTTCTGATGGGACTAACAGATTATAGCTATACTTTTATTATCATGAATCGATTTACAAACATGAGCGCTTTATTATTCATGTCATCATTATTCATGTTCATGATGGGTATTATCTCCGAACAAATATCATCGTTACATTATAAGGATATTGAAGAATATGATTAGAAGAAGTCTTTCTTAAATCAAAAAATCCTAATTTAATGACTCATCAAGAAAAAAAAACATTACTAATACTTGCCTCTACATTTCCGCGTTGGAGTGATGATAAAGAGCCGAGATTCGTCTATGATCTTTGCCTTGGATTAAAAGATGATTTTAATATTATTGTTCTAACTTCTCACTATCCAGGTGCGAAACCTTATGAAGAATTAAATGGATTAAAGATTTATCGTTACCGATATGCACCGGCTTATTTTGAAAAATTAGTTTATAACGGTGGAATAACGACCAATTTAAAAAACCATAAGTTTAAATGGCTATTAGTACCTTTCTTTTTTATAAGTCAATTTGTTTCTATTCTTAAACTAGTAAAACACTACCCTGTTTCGATCATTCATGCTCATTGGCTTATACCCCAAGGATTTCTTGCTCTTCTTGCCATGAAGTTTACAAATAAACCACTTGAGTTACTCTGCACTTCACATGGAGGTGATCTATTTGGTTTAAATGATGCTCTCAGTATAAAGCTCAAACAATGGGTCTTAAAAAAATCCGATGCAATTACTGTTGTCAGTTCTGCTATGTTAAAAAAAGCAATAGAACTTGTACCTGAAGTTAAAGAAAAATCATCGGTTGTTCCTATGGGTACAGATTTAAAATATCTATTTATTCCACAAAAAACAATTAATAGAAGTAAAAATTTATTATTGTTTTCAGGTAGATTAGTTGAAAAAAAAGGAGTTGATACGCTTCTTTATGCCTTTGCAAAGATAAAAAAGAAATGTTCTGGCTGTCAATTAGTAATCATTGGTGATGGCCCAGAAAAAAAGAAACTACAAGCTATTTCAGAAAAACTGAACATTTTACAATCTATTAAATTTACTGGAAAATTATCTCATTCTGAACTGGCAATATGGTATTCAAAAGCAACTATAGCTGTTTTCCCTTTTAAAGAAGCAAAAAATAAAGATATTGAAGGATTTGGGCTGGTTATGATTGAAGCTTTAGGTTGTGAATGCCCTGTTATTGTTGGCAATGTACCTGCAGTACACGATGTTATTATAAACAATCACACAGGTATATTAGTTGAATCAGAAAATATAATGGATTTGACCGGAAATTGTTTGAAACTATTAGAAAATCAGAAACTTGCAAAAAAAATAGGTAGGCAGGGAAGAGCTCATGTACTAAAAAATTTTGATTGGCATACTTCTACTTTGCAATATAAAGAAATACTTATGAATCTAAATTTAGAACAATAACTCCCCCTAAGTAATTTGTTTTACTTAAATATTCTTTACATTTTGTTTGTAACACTGATGTTAATGGTCTGATGTGGTTACACTAACCAGGACACTCAATTTCATATAAACTAAATGAAATTGAGGATTAAAAAGTGAACAAGCAAGTAAAACGAA
>JAHXIM010000233.1 GCA_025655635.1 gamma proteobacterium symbiont of Lucinoma myriamae
AGGCTGCATACAGCGAATGGTGATCAGTCACCAATTAACTATGAAAATTCTCTAAAAAAAGTGTCCGGTTGGACTTGACCAGTACACTTTTAGTGATACGCAAGGACGGTGGAGTATTTTCTGATGATGAAACAGTCATGGTTAACTATAGAGTTCAGAATGATCGGTATATTGTTGATTCAGTTTTTGACAAGGCTATTTTAATCGCTGGAGTCGGTTCTGATCAGGATCGCATTACAATTACCAAGGGAGAAAAATAGTTATGTTTAAAATAATCCCTATTATGATTTTAATTTTTATATTACCTGCGTGTACAACGGTTTCTAATAATCAATATGGTAATTACATTGATAATGAGCATACAACTTATGATGAACAAATTGCTAATGATGTTATACAAAAAATACAAAAATCATTTTCTCCTGCCAACACTCGTTTTAATTTAAAGCAAGAAAGTGATGATGCATTTGGACAGTTATTAGTAAGTACATTAAGAAGTAATGGTTATGCATTGTCAGAATTAGGAGACCTGAATTCAGGAGAAGATATTAATAACGTCAAAGTTGAAAAAAATAATCCATACGCAAAAAAACCAATAGGTTATGACTTAAACTACATTGTTGATCAACCCATGCAAGGTTTCTATCGAGTAACATTATTAATTGGAAAAGAATCTCTCAGTCGAGCATATTTAATTCAGGATAGCTTAATTCAACCAGCCAGTGCATGGATTCATAAGGAGTAAAAAATGTCTGATTCTATTGTGGATGAACAAATGTCACCAGACGCATCCCCTGGTAATATTTCAAAAAAAACAGGCGTTCGTCGAGCTAATAATATGCCTCTTTACCTCCTTGGAGGTGCTGGTTTTATTTTTGTTGTCATTATGGCAGTCGTCGCAGGAGATAGATCTAAACAACAATTTGAAAACAATAATGCGGCTGAAAAACCAAAAACCGCTGGTAATACAAAAATGTTTGCAAATGAAATTACAGGCGACTATTTAAACGGAATAATACCTGCTGACAAACCAAAGGCTGTAGAACAAAAAACAGTTGAACCCGTTCAGCAGAATTTACCACCTATGCCATTAATAATAGCAAGGCCAGAAAACTTTGACTTACCGCCAAGCCAACGCCACCAGGAAAAGCGGAAAACCCAATGCTTGAAGAAGAAAAAAATAGAATTCGTCAACTTAAAATGCAACAATTTTTAGAAGCAGTAAAAGCAAAAACAAATATTCAATATGCTTCACCAAAAACAAGTCAAACCCACGCCAAAGGTTCTTCTAATAGAAATGAGGACATTTTGAGCCAATTATCATCTGCTCAAAATTTAGGTGCAACAAACAGTAGCGATCTAACAACAGCTTATAAAGCAAGTTTACGCCAATTACAAGATAGTGGGATAATGCCTGGTTCAAGCAATATCAATTCCTCTGAAGCTCCTACATTGCTTAATCTAAACGCATCCACTAATAATACAAAAGAAGATAGATGGACATTAAACTCTAAGCTAGAAGCACCTCATTCAGCCTATGAGATACGTTCTGGTTTTGTGATACCAGGAACTATGATCTCAGGTATCAATTCTGAGTTGCCAGGTCAATTAACTGCTCAAGTAGCACAAAATGTTTATGATACGCCAACAGGAAGTCATTTATTAATTCCTCAAGGCTCCAGACTCGTTGGTCAATACTCTAGTGATGTCGCCTTTGGACAATCACGAGTTTTAATTGCCTGGCAAAGAATTATATTCCCTGATGGTAAAGCTATGGATATTGGTGATATGCCAGGAACTGATAGTGCTGGTTATTCTGGATTTAATGATTTAGTTAATAATCATTATTTCAGAATTTTTGGTTCAGCACTACTTATGTCTGCCGTCACCGCAGGTATTACTTTAAGCCAAGAAAGAGATAATGATTTTGGTGATAGTGTTACTGCAAGTCAGGCTATGAGCGAGGCATTAGGCCAACAACTAGGCAATGTCACCTCTCAACTTATAGCAAAAAATATGAATATTGCTCCAACCCTTGAAATACGTCCAGGATATCGTTTCAATATTATTGTTACTAAGGATATGAATTTCTCAAAACCATACCAAGGTTTTGATTATCAATTATAAGGAAGAAAAATGACTCATAGAATAATTAAGATAATTTTAGCGGCTAAAATTTCTTTAGTTTTGGCATTCTCACCAATAGCACACAGCACTGGAATACCTGTGGTTGATGTGGTTCGTAATGCGATTGCCAACCTTCAGCTTTCTAAAGAAGCTCTGGCTGTTGCAGAAGCGATTAAACAAACGGCCCAACAAATTATGGAGTATCAATTACAAATTCAGCAATATGAGAATATGGTAAAAAATACTATAGCACCAGCAGTTCAAATTTGGGATGCGGCTAATTCAACAATGAATAATCTTCGTAGTGCAACTGATACATTGACAGGTC
>JAHXIM010000229.1 GCA_025655635.1 gamma proteobacterium symbiont of Lucinoma myriamae
TGGAAGAACAGGCAGAAATGAAAAAAGCTGCTTAATAAAAGAAATAAGATTTTTGAAAAAATTGTCTAGACAATTTGGGGTGGAATAGATATCGCTTCAATACTGACTGAAATTGTTAAAATGTCAACTACGGATAGAAAAAAGTCAGGTGGTAATAGCGATATTATTATCAGTCCTGATGAAAACTCCAATGCTCTGGTTATTAAATCATCGTATGCTAAGTTTACTGAAATTAAAGATGTTGTGAGTAGATTGGATATACCCAGAGCGCAGGTACATATTGAAGCTATTCTTGCCGAGGTGTCTTATTCATTAGAGAAAGAACTGGGTGTTAAATGGAATACCAGTGTCAGTGGTTCGGGTGTAGCTGCTAATGTTGAAACGGGTTTAGCACTTAAGGATATTTTTTCTCTATCTTATCTTAATAGTGCTGGTGACATTAAGGCCGTGCTGAGTATCTTACAAAGTTATACAGATAGTAATATTCTGTCGACACCCTCCTTATTAACACTGGATAATCAGGAAGCATCAATTATTGTTGGTGAGAATGTCCCTTTTTTAACGGGTAGTCAACAATCTCAGGATGGCCTGGCTAATCCGTTTCAAACTATTGAACGTAAAGATGTCGGCTTAACCTTAAAAGTGACTCCCAGGCTCAATAAAGGCAGTACAATCATTATGAAGATATATCAGGAAATATCTACTGTTGTGCCTAAAGTACAAAATATTGCCGCTGTTGATTTAGTGACTAAAAAACGTGCCATTGATACAACCGTCATGGTAGAAGATAAAGGAATGATTGTTTTAGGCGGTTTAATTCAGGATGATTTAACCAATACTGTTAATAAAGTCCCCATTCTTGGTGATATACCTGTCCTTGGAGAACTCTTTAAGTCATCAAAAGTTGAGACACAAAAGGCAAACCTGATGGTTTTCATTAAGCCGACAATACTCAATAATCCTGTTCTTGCTAATGAAATGGCTATGAAAAAGTATCAATTTGTTCGTAATGAACAGCTGGTTATGCAAAATAATGGTGTACGTCTTCTTGATTCTGAAGATATTCCGGTATTGCCTAAACAAGAAAATTTCAATACTAATCGTGTTGTTTTACCGAACCCATTTGCTTCCCAGTAGCGGATTTATATGGAAAAATTATTAAAAGAAACTCATCAATCAGAGCCTGTCTCAACAGAATTATCCTCTCTTGAAAATCAGGATGATGTCTTAACTCCATCAGTTATTGAGGATTCAATGGAAGTTGAGGCAGCAACTGAAGGTGATGTCAGTGTTATACCTTTTACTATACCTTTTTCCTATGCCAAGCGTCAGGGAGTCATCGTAAAAAACAAGTTTTCCAGCACGGGTAAAAAAAAGACATTTGTGTATTGCACTGATAATGTCAACTCTCTCACTATTACAGAATTAACTCGTGTTTCACCTACCCCTTTATTTTTTGAGTTTATTGAAAAAACTCAATTTGAAAAATTATTACACTCTGCCTATGAGCGAAGAAGTAGTCAAAGCATTGAGAATATCGATTTAGGTGACAACGTTGATTTGTTAAGTGTTGCTCAACAGTTGGCAGAACCTGAAGATTTGCTTGAAAGTGAAGATGATGCACCAATTATTCGCTTGATCAATGCCATTCTTGCTGAAGCCATTAAAGAAAATGCCTCAGATATTCATATTGAACCTTTTGAACAACGTCTTGTCGTTCGTCTACGGGTTGATGGCGTTTTGCGTGAAGTTATTCAGCCGCCCAGAGAACTCGGCAGTCTATTAGTCTCAAGAATTAAAGTAATGGCACAATTGGATATCGCCGAAAAAAGAATTCCTCAGGATGGGCGTATATCACTTAAACTGGCAGGTAAAGCCATTGATGTACGTGTTTCTACATTGCCTACTGGCGGCGGTGAACGTGTGGTTCTGCGTTTGCTGGATAATCAGGCAGGGCGGTTAAATGTTGACACCTTGGGGATGGATAAAAAAACACAGGCACTGATTAAAGAACTTATCCTCAGGCCTCATGGAATTATTTTGGTGACAGGACCAACGGGTTCGGGTAAAACAACGACCTTATACGCTATTTTAACGGAATTGAATAATAGTAAGAGAAATCTTATTACGGTTGAAGATCCCATAGAATATTATCTTGAAGGAGTTGGTCAGACACAGGTTAATACTAAAGTGGATATGACCTTTGCCCGAGGTTTAAGAGCAATTTTACGTCAGGATCCTGATGTTGTTATGGTGGGTGAAATACGTGATAGTGAAACGGCAAATATCGCTGTACAGGCCAGTTTGACCGGACACATGGTGTTATCTACTTTACATACCAATACCGCTGTGGGTTCCATCACCCTATAAAAATCAGTTGAAAATGGTCTATAATCATAACCCATTGAAATTATAGTGAAATATCATGATATTACCACCAAAAATCATTC
>JAHXIM010000454.1 GCA_025655635.1 gamma proteobacterium symbiont of Lucinoma myriamae
GCTCCAGCCTAGAGAAAAACAGTTCAATTATGAGAAGTTTGGTGCTGGATATTATGTCGTTGCATGGGCTACTGCGTTTTTTAGGATGAACTAACTATTTTGTAAACAGCAAGGATAATGAGGGGGATTAAATTTTATTCTGGTAACACTGATTGACAATTGACTGAGTTAGAGTGGCTCCTGACAGACTGGAAAATCTTTTCTCTACAATTTTGAAATGTCCGTTAACTGGAAATAGAAACAAAAATAGTTCTACCAGAAAATTAGTACTAATAGGTCAAAAGCGAGTGGAGAAATGACTGATCCTTATTCATACTTCACATCGTAATTATTGGCTTGTCTGACAACTGGAACCGCCGCTTCACAGCCAAAGTGACTGAAATAAGAAAATGCTAATTTTTCTGTTTTGGTCAAAACCCTCATTTTACCGTAGGTTTACTCCCACCTGTGAGTTCAACTAAACTTGTACAACTAAAAAAAATTTAGTTGTAACTATTATAATTAGTATAGCCTTGATTTTTTTACTACATCATTGGCGCAGGTGACACTCTGAGCACCTCTGCAACGGTTGTAACGCCTTTAGCTACTTTTTGTGCTCCATTTAGGCGCAACGGTTTATAGCCATCTTTAACAGCCTGACGACGCAACTGTTCCATATCAGCATTAAGACTAAGCAGATGTTTAAATTTCCGGCTCAGGGGTAACATTTCAAATAGGCCTACGCGTCCTAAATAACCGGTATTTCGACACTCCAGACAACCTACTGGTTTATAGATTTTTTTAGGGCGTTCACTTCTCCAGGGTTTGACCATGTCAACCCAGACATCCTCATCGATCCGGGTCTCAGCTTTACAATGTGGACAAAGTGTTCTGACCAGACGCTGGGCCATGATGCCAATAATACTGGAATGAATCAAATAAGGCGGTACACCAATATCCTGCAAACGAATCAAAGCTGACAGAGTATCGTTGGTATGCAGTGTTGATAACACCAGATGCCCGGTTAATGAGGCCTGTATAGCCATTTCAGCTGTTTCTTTATCTCTGATTTCACCAATCATAATAATATCGGGATCCTGACGCATCAGTGTTCTGACCCCTTGAGCAAAATCGAGATCTATTTTTTGCTGAACCTGCATCTGATTAAATAAAGGCTCTATCATTTCGATAGGATCTTCTATTGTACAGACATTCACTTCCGGCTTAGCCAGTTGTCGTAATGTGGTATACAGCGTACTGGTTTTTCCTGAGCCTGTTGGCCCCGTAACCAGAATAATACCATTAGGCTTTTTGATCATGTCCTGCCAGTATTTATTTTCCTGCTTACCAAAACCTAATGACTCAAAACCTCTTTGTAAAACTTCCGGATCAAAGATCCGCAGCACCAATTTTTCACCAAAAGCAGTCGGCATGGTTGATAGACGCAGCTCAATTTCCAAACCGCCGGGGGTTTTAGTTTTAATACGGCCATCCTGAGGGCGGCGTTTTTCTGAAACATCCATACGCCCCAGAATTTTAATTCGACTGGAAACTGCATTCATAACTGCAGCTGGAATCTCATACACCTGCTGCATCACACCATCAATACGAAAACGTACATTGGCTTGCTCTCGCCGAGGTTCCAGATGTATATCACTGGCCCGCTGTTCGAAAGCATATTGTAATAACCAGTCAACAATACGCACAATATGATTATTATCGGCATCCAGACTACCGGAGCGTCCCATTTCAATCAATTGTTCCAGATTTTGAATACCCATCATCTCATCATCTGATTGGTATTTAGCCTGGGTCACTGACTTTGAAACACTATAAAATTCAACTAAAAAATGAGAAATATCTTCAGGATTTGCTAACACTAAAACCGTTTTTTTACCCGATATACGTTCAATTTCTGCCTGCCAGGAAAGCTGAAAAGGCTGGGCTGTGGCCACACAGACTTCATCAGGAGTCACTTCAACAGGTAAAATATTAAAATTTCTGGCATAAGAAAATGACATCAATGAAGTCACGCTACTCACATCAGTCACTAAGGGATCGATTCTTTTAGTCGCTATACCGGTTATATCTGATAGCCATTGAGTCAGTTCATCAGAGGTGATCAGGCGTTCAGGATGGCTTTTATTTTTCCAACCTCGTTCTGTAATCACTGAAAATGGATGTTGTTGAGAATACTGGTTGTTAGTGTCCAATGCTTTCAGTACCTGAGCATTTTCCTTTGAAACCAGTCCATCACTAATCAATTGATCTAATACTTTGTAGAGATCAAGTTTGCCGTCAGGTTGTATTATTTGCTTAATATTCATTCTAATTTTTTGATAGCTTAATTAAGTTGACTGTATCATTTTAGTTTAACAATCGGGTAGCCACAGGTTTCTCTCCTACAGCCCCCACACCACCCATCATGCGGGTCCGCAATGGGCGGTTCACTAACCGTAATGAAT
>JAHXIM010000192.1 GCA_025655635.1 gamma proteobacterium symbiont of Lucinoma myriamae
GACACTTTTGCCAAGATGCTGGCCCGTTTTAGGGTGTTTATAATCCCAGGTCCAGTGTTTATTTTTCATAAACTGATGGCCCGCGGTATTATGACATTCTAAACAGGCTTTGGTGACTTCCGGACCACTGAAAAAAGGACCTTTCAGCTCTTTAAGCAGGGAGTGGTCAGTAGTCGATTTGCTTTCCTTATTACTTTTCTTCCGTGCATGTTCCTGATCAGTTTTAGAGTATTCAGAAATACCCATTTCAACTTTGGGATCAGCTTTGGGAGTACTTGCATAAGCGGCAGAAAGAAAAAGACAACTCAGAAGTGTTATCACGACACGTGTTAGATAACGATTAAAATAGTGATCAGAACAGTTAATAGTTGAGCAATGCATAGGCGGATCCATACTAATTGATGAAAAATATAAGTGTTACCCTCAAAACTTAAAATAAAACCGGATTTTTAATTTGATAATTATAAAACCTTTAGAAAGGTATAAATACTATAGCAGAGCGGCAGAATGATTTAATTGATCAATATCAGGTCTTTTCAAAAGCATCCATTTTATCAGCCAGCGTAGACCAGTTTAAATCAAGCATCACTTTAGCCATTTGATGCATACCGCCCGTTTTAATCATCTTACGGCGTTCGGCTTTATTTTTAACACCATAGAATGGCAACATGATATTAAAGGCTTCATCATTGTATTTTTTTATGGGTGTCAGTACATCTTCACGGCGTGTGTAATAAGCATCTTCGCCTTCACTGCACTGAGTATTAAAAACATTAAAACTACGACAGGCCATAGGTCTGACAGCATGAATAGAACAGGCATTATCAATTAAAAACGGACAGGATTTCAGATTTTCCAGATTTCGTAATTGTGTTTTCAGACGTTCACGAAGCTCACCAGCAAGCACTTCTGTGGCATACCAGGACATCCCCATTAATTCTAACGGGTAGACTGGAATGGTTTCATGAGATTTGCAGCAGGTTGCACAGCCGCGGGCACAGGCCAGTTTCTTGCCCTGTTTTTCTTCACGTTTAATGGACTCACTGATCCCTTGATCGGTGATTAAATAAGCATCCATCAAAATGCTCAACCAGGGTAAACGCTGTTCAAATTCTGTAAAGTTAACACGCTCAGGCGCCGGGTAGGCAGATTGTTGACTCATGATAGGACCTCAAAAAATGTGTTCACATTTTACCCCAGACTCATATGAATCGCTAATATTTGATATTTGCAGCTTACTATCAATACCCTTCACTAAGCAGACAGGGAAGCCGTTTTTTCAAGCATTTTTGCATCAAATTGATCTTTATTAATAATAAACCGTTCATGCTCTCCTTTAGAAATTAAATCGTTGTTATCATAAGCCTCTACTGAAAAAACAAGTCGTCTTCCTTCAACTTTAAGCAATTCAACAACGGCCCTTAGCTTAAAACCTGGAGGACTTGCTGCTTCATGACTGACATTAATATGTGTACCAAGTGATTGTTCTTCGGGCCAGTCAAGATGAGGCTTAATCGCTTTTATGCAAGCCCATTCAAGAAACCCCACTAAAAATCCTGTGGCTAAAACTTCCGGCATTTCTATAAATTCCGGTGACTCAGGATAAAGAGCAGGGACCGTCTTAGATTGGGGCACCACAAACTGATGTTCATAACGAATTCCTGGTTTCAGTGTTTCTTTCAAATCATTATCCTCTTAAATGTGACAGCTGATGCAATCAGCACTTATCTTCATAAATATTTGGGCAATCGTCAATACTGGTATATATTAGTTTCAATAACGCAGGATAAGGTAGAGTAAGAAACAACAACTCTACCTAATACAAATAAAAAACGGAGTCCTTGATGAAATACCAGGAAATATATGATCACTCAATGAGCAATCCTCAAGAATTTTGGGCTAAGGCTGCCGAAGATATTGACTGGCTGCGCCCCTGGGACAAAGTTTTGGATGATTCAAATGCTCCTTTCTATCAATGGTTTTCCGGCGGCGAACTCAATACCTGCTATAACTCTCTGGATCGACATGTCAATAATGGTCGTGCTGATCAAACCGCCCTGATATATGACAGCCCGGTCACATCATCAAAACAGACTTTTAGTTTCCGTGAATTACGTGATCAGGTTGCTGTATTGGCAGGAACCTTAAGCAATATGGGGGTCAGCAAGGGTGACCGTGTGGTCATTTATATGCCGATGATTCCAGAAACCGTTATGGCAATGCTGGCCTGCGCCCGAATCGGAGCCATTCATTCTGTGGTATTTGGCGGCTTTGCCGCTGATCAGCTGGCAGACCGTATTGATGATGCGAAACCTAAAGTCATTTTATCTGCATCCTGCGGCATTGAAGTTAACAAGGTGATCCTCTACAAACCGTTATTGGATTCAGCCATTGAAAAATCCACCTATAAACCTGAACATTGTTTGCTGCTGCAGCGAC
>JAHXIM010000506.1 GCA_025655635.1 gamma proteobacterium symbiont of Lucinoma myriamae
CTCCAGCCTAGAGAAAAACAGTTCAATTATGAGAAGTTTGGTGCTGGATATTATGTCGTTGCATGGGCTACTGCGTTTTTTAGGTTTAATGTGATCACCCCCATTTCATCCGGCTTTGGCAGATCAAGCGGTAAGATCCAGCCTTCATTATCCGTATTAGCAAAACTTCCAGTATCAAAACCTAATCCCACTGGAATATCACCCTGGTTACCCAGTGCATTTTCTAAATTAACAGTACTGGCTGTCTAATCATTAATTCTGCTCGCCAACTCATTCATTCGTCCTGTTAAGCCATCGAGCAAACTATTACTCTGACGTTTGATATCTTCTTTAATTTTATGTGTCCGTTTATTCAGTTCTTCACTGATTTTCTTATCTGTCTCATTATTTTTTCGCATCAACTCCTGATTCAGTGCTAAAATCCGTTTGGTTTTCTCTTCCTGTGATTTCACATGAGCCACCAGAGTACGCACGGTTTCTTTGGGTGAATCACCGTCTATATTAAGTGATGCCAGTTCTTGTTGCAGTTCCCTATCACTGACCACATCATTGCCTTGTTTCTGCGTTTCATCATTTCCACCCCTGTAAAGCATGATCCCGCCAATTAACAGAACGCCTAGTGCTACCCATTTTAAAACAGGATTTGATTTTGCATTTGCCATTTTTAATCCTTTGCTTCTTATTCAAACTTCTACACTAAACCAAATCAGAACCACAATGATTCATGGAACGGTCTGTCTGATACCAGATAAACCGTTGTGGTATCACTTTCACTCTGATAGCGGGAAACACCTGGATATTGTAATGTTCGTGAGCGCCATTGGCCTCTGAATAGACGTGGGTCCAAGGTTAAGTCAGCCATTGTTTTATTCTGTATTTTTACTGCGGTGACATACAATCCAGCTCCTTTCCAGCTTGCCAGAGGTATCGATTGTAATTCTCCACCACGATAGAGTGACTGTAGCGATTTAACGCGCAGTGGTGTACGGTAAATACTCGGATGTGATGGCATCAATCGTTCTGGTGCATAGAGTTGCTGTGATGCAAAGCGCACCAAGTCAACTATATCAACATCAGGATAACCTGGTGTTTGACTTTCCTGAACTTGTGCTTGAGTCTGAGCTGGTGTTAAGCCATTCATTGACGACCCTGGCATTGTTGCTAATAAACTGCTGGTGTGATTGGTTTTATCAATTATTTTAACCTGTTCAACGCTGCCTCGTTTTTGTGACGACAAGTCAATTAAATACAAAATGCCACCTTCAAAACTGCCTGCGGTATGATTAAACATCTGTACCCGCATACGCCCAACATTAAAATCGCTATAAAAAGTCTTTAAAATCTGATAAAAAATCTGAATCAAGCCGATTTGAAATTTATCTGATTAATTGAGTGTGACAACACAAGGCTGTCGAATGATCCAGTCATGGATCCGACGATGCAGTAAACCATGATTTTTATTAATAAATCCTGCTCCTATCGCATCAGCTTTGTACTTAATATCATCCGTTGAAATTAATAACCCCGGCTTTTCGCACTGCTCTAAAAGAGTAGTGCCATATTTATTTCGACTCAGATAATACTCAGTGATCAAAAAATCAAATTGACTATGTTTAATATATTCCATGGCTTCTTGATAGTTGGTTGCTTTAATCACACGATAGCCCCCAAACTCTGTTGTACCACTGAGCTGATCACTGACAATTTCAGTAATTAATGCTGTTTTATCAACCAGTAAAATAGTGCTCATATTATTCTCTATACTTTAATTATTATTGGCCACATCAGGCTCATCTTTTTTAATGCGTTGAGGTAAGGTGATAAAACCATCCAACGCCATCCCCCAGGGATTCAGCTGACGATTAATATCGTATCTCACCACTCGTACCGGAAAGGCTAAATCAACTTCTTTGATTTTCATGCCTCGATAATATTCCCGGATCTTTAAATCCAGATCGACACGCCAGACATTAGCAGCAAGAGAGCGAACTCGTGTATCATCATATTCATGACCAAATATTTCCTGCACACCTCTGATACGATCAGACAACTCTCCTTTCTTATTCTTAGACTGATAGAGTTTTAATAATTGAACCTTAAAGCTAGGGGTCAGATAATGCTTGTAAGATTCAATGTTACGTTTAAAATCAACTTCACCATTTTCAGTCCAGTTATTTAATGCCTGTAAAATATTGCTGGTAAACAAATACACATTGGGTTTAGGTATATGCCCTGCCTTTTGTTTAACACTACTGCTTAATTCCGGTGGTATATGTACATCAATATCACGGATACGTGATTGATGTACCAACATTCCCAGTACCATTAAAAAACCAAAAAAGACATCAGTGTTCCCCTTTAAATCAACAGTGTTTTAAAAAGGTGCTTGTAGATGCGTCATTCCAACTTGATTAAGGCATAACTCAAGT
>JAHXIM010000289.1 GCA_025655635.1 gamma proteobacterium symbiont of Lucinoma myriamae
TTTGATCAGGAACAATAAAATTACAATTAATGTTGTACGATAATCTATCGATTCATGATGATTATCTTTTTTCAGGATCGACTAATTAATGTATGATGAGCAAAATATTTTTAAAATCTAAACTGGTTTATATGAAAAATTTGGAGCGGTAGTTCAGCTGGTTAGAATACCTGCCTGTCACGCAGGGGGTCGCGGGTTCGAGTCCCGTCCGTTCCGCCATATATAAGAAGCGCGTTTTTGACGCGCTTTTTTTTTGACTTCCTTTGTTTATGGATTTCTTTTAATCATAAATAGTAAATATAAAGAAGTTCGAGTTTATTCTGCATCTGTTTATAAAAAATAATTGTTTATGAATAGAATTTTGTTTCAAATTAATTCAGTGAGATAAATTCATGGTATTACATAGTATCAGGGAAAGAGCCACAGGCTGGTTTGCCTGGGTAATTGTTATTTTAATTTCCATTCCTTTTGCCCTGTGGGGTATTAATAGTTATATCACACCGGATGTAAATCCAGCTGTTGCAACTATAGGTGACTATAAAGTAACAGTCCAGGAGTTTCAAAACTCGGTTCAAAATGAATCTAAGGAATTTAAAGGCCAGATTAATGATGCACTCATTAAGCAGGTTGTGCTTGAAAAATTGATTAACAATCGCGCCTTAATTAATTTTCTGAGTAATTCAGGCCTGTCAATCAGCAAACAGCAGATAGATTTTCAAATACGTAACGATGCTAATTTTCAATTAGATGGAAAATTCTCAGAGGAGCTTTATAACCGTTATCTGCCCAGTGCTTATAGTAAGTCTAACCATCGTAATTCAGTTGCAACGCAATTATTGCTGGAACAATTTTCAGATGGTATTAGTAGTTCATCATTTGTTTCTGATATTGAAGTTAAACGTGTCATTCAATTAATAAAACAAAAAAGAGATATTAGCTACACGATTATTAAAGCTGAAGACTTTGTAGATAGCATCACTATTAGTGATGAAGAAATTAAAAACTATTATCAAAATTTTCAAGACCAATTTAAAAATCCAGAACAGGTAAAATTGGCTTATCTTGAAATATCTCGTAAAGATCTGGCTAAGAGTGAACAAGTTACTGATGAACAAATTAGTAAATATTATCAGGACAATATCGCCCAATATACACAGCCAGAACGTCGTAAAGCGAGTCATATTTTATTTGCTCTGCCAACTGATGCCGATACAGCAGCAAAAGATAAACTGAAAGCAGAAGCCCAAGCTGTTTTAGATAAAATTAAAAATGGTTCTGATTTTTCTGAAATGGCTAAAGCGCATTCGCAAGATCCAGGTTCTGCCGATAATGGCGGTGATCTTGGGTTCTTTGGTCAGGGTGAAATGGTTCCGGCCTTTGAAGAAAGTGCTTTTTCTTTAAAACCCGGTGATATTTCTGATTTAGTTGAATCATCATTTGGTTATCATATTATCAAATTGGTTTCAGTTGAAGGAGGAGAATCAAAGCCTTTAGATAGTGTCAAAGATGATATTATAGGCTCAATTCAATTTGATAAAGTGGAAAGTGCCTATGTTGAGAAAGTTGAATCAATGCAGACTATCGCTTATGAACAACCTAATTCGCTGGAACCTGTGGCTACAGAACTGAATTTAACAATCCAAGAAAGTGAGTTAATTACCAGTGCTGGCGGCAAAGGTATCTTTGCTAATCCAAAATTACTCAATGCAGCTTTTGGTGAAACTGTTCTCGAAGAAGGTAATAATAGCGATTTAATAGAACTGGCTGGTGATCATGTTGTTGTGATTCGATTAGTTGAGAGAATTCCAGCCGATACGAAACCTTTAGATGAAGTTAAAGACATCATTGAATCTCGCTTAAAGCAAGACTCAATCACAGCAAAAGCGCAAGAAAAAGCATCAGAATTTGTTAAAAACCTTACTGATGGTACTTCACTTGACGAGCTGTCTCAGGAAAATTCATTAATTATTGAGAATACGGGTGCTATCGATCGCCAGGATACCAAAACACCTGGTGAAATTATGCGCAAGGTATTTACAATGCCTCGCGAAATGAAATATGCAACTACAAAAATGATGAATGGTGATATTGCCATCATTGCTGTTAACTCAATAGAAGATGGTGATAGTGGTGATCAGGCCTTATTTGATAGCATAAAAACTGCTTTATTACAGAATAAGGGGAACATGGAAACGTCTCTATCTGTATTACAAATTCGTTCGGGCTCTAAGATTGTTGTTAATACACAGCTATTGAGTGAGCAAGAATAGAATAATCCTGGAAGCAGTTACAAGCTATCATAAAAAAGCCGATTTATTAGTCGGCTTTTTTATTGTGTACGCCCGTCATGGGCATAAACTAATGGGGTGTAAGTCCCCTGTAGGAGGATCACCGCTATGTAAATTGTATCCAACC
>JAHXIM010000478.1 GCA_025655635.1 gamma proteobacterium symbiont of Lucinoma myriamae
CAATTTGATCAGGAACAATAAAATTACAATTAATGTTGTACGATAATCTATCGATTCATGATGATTATCTTTTTTCAGGATCGACTACGTAATGACTAATTCGAAGTGCTGGAAATGATCGGCAGCAATGAGCATATTTGAGACATAGCTATTGTCAGGCTAAATCGAAACCTTCTGTCAAATTTGTTTATATGCTGAGTAATACCAGCTAATTTTAATAGCCCATATATTGATCAATGATGAGGCTTAATTTTGTATTTAAATGATCTTCGAATTCGTGGAGGGTTTTATCAATTAGTGATAAGTATTTTTCTGCTTTATCCGAGGATAATGTTTTATTATTTATTTTGTATTGCATTTCAGGGAGTGATTTGTCATGTCTGGGAATGATCTCCCAATGGATAAAATCAGAGTCTATTGATGCAAATTCTTTTTCAGCCAGCTCACAAAATTTATCGATGTGATCCATTCCTTTTGGTCCGAGGCAACCAGGTTCAACTCTAAAAACAATGGTTAATTTTTTTTCTTGTGGCAACGGCAAGTTGACTTTCATATTGACTGGCTTTTCTATGACGAATATTATCGTTTAATAATATAGTGAAATCAGGCTTTAAGGAAGTTTTTTAATCCACGGGTTATTTTTTTTCAGCGACTCGGGTAATTGTCGTAAGTCTTTTTGAGCTTTTGAAAAACTCTTATAATTTCCCTGAATTAAAATATACCAGGGTTTATTTTGATACTCAGTTTTAACTATTTTGCTTGTCTCGGATAAATTATGTTGTTTCACAAAATGAAGAACGGAGTCTTTATTTAGTGCGCCAAGTAATTGGATGGTATAAAAAGAATCATTGATTGTTTCAATCCCCGTGATGAAAGAGCTTGCAGATGATATTTTTTTTAAGTGTTCAATTTGTGCTGCCATAGCGCTAATCGTGTTGGAGAGTTCAACAATTGTTTGTTTTAAGTTTTGCTGTTCTGTTTGTGTTTGCACTATATTGGTTTGTAATAGCTGATGCTGCTTTTGCCAATCACTTTGTAATGCCTGCTGCTGTGCTTGCTTTTTAACATCGTTTATAGAATTTTTTACGCCATCCAGCTGTTTATTAATCATCTGAGTCGTGTGTTTTTCTAAGTTATCAATCCTGATATTGCTTTCTTTATTTAATGTTGTTTTAAGCCGTGTAATAAGTTCCTGTTTATCGACATTATTATCCAGTATGGATTGATTGAAATTATTCTGGTAATAAAAAAGCAGCATGGCTATAGTTAAAATAGTAATAAGCCCAAGGGTAAATAATTTGCTTCTACCTTTTACTGTATGATTTAGTTGCTCTATGGAGGCAAGTTGAGATTGCTGCTTGCTGTTAATTTCACTCAGGCTTTTTTGCCCGGAGGCATGTCCTTTATTAACTTGCTGTACGAGTTCGGCCAGCTTAGTTTGTAATTTATTTTCGTGTTGTGTCAGTTTATTTTGCTTGGAATTTAATTGTTCAAGTGTTTCTGAAACTTGATTGAGCTGTTATTCCTTGATATCAGTTTTAGTCAGGATAGGATTAAGCTGAATAAGTTGAGTATCGTGACTTTCTAAATGTTGCTGCTGAGTCAAAAATTGTTTTGCTATCTCATCTTGTTGCCCCAGGGTGGTATTTTGTTGTTCCTGTATATGATTAAGTAAATTTTGCAGGCTGATGGATTGTTCTGATGCATCAGAAAATTGTTGTGAAAGTGTATTTAAATGATTCTCTAAGTGCTGAAAATGCTGTAAGTTTTCATCTTTATCAGATTCACGCAGTAATTGAGTGTGATTTTTAACATCGTCTTCGGTTTTTTTTAATTGTTCATTGAATTGATTGAGCTTGTCATTCAACTCAGAAAACTCTTTATTGTCAACGCTTAGAACATTTTGTTGGTTAGTATACTCCTGTTGTAATGCATTAAAATTGCGTTCCAGCTCGTTTAGCTGTGTTGCCACTGGTGTCAGCAGTTTTTGTTGAGTTGTCTCTGCAAAAATGATGTTGTTCTGCTGCTGTTGACTTTTAGTCTCTTGCTGGTAAGTCTTAATATCCTGCCGGTAGCTTTGAAGATCACTTTGAAGATCATCTATATCATGTCTGTTGTTTTTTATTTCCTGCTGATGGCTCTCTATGTCCTGCTGATAGCGTTCTATATTCTGTTGAAGCCTCTCTGTATCAAGTTGAAGACTGTTAGCCATTGCTTGAGAACTATCATAGTCCTGCTGTAATAATTGTCTGATGTTACTGGTATTGGTCTGTAAGAGTTTTATTTGGCTATCATGATCCTGATGACTCTCTTTGGATTGTGTACGCCCGTCATGGGCATAAACTAATGGGGTGTAAGTCCCCTGTAGGAGGATCACCGCTATGTAAATTGTATCCAACCATTTT
>JAHXIM010000174.1 GCA_025655635.1 gamma proteobacterium symbiont of Lucinoma myriamae
AATAACTTTTAACACTTTATCACCAGCCTGATGCCCAAAATTATCATTAATTGGTTTAAAATTATCTAAATCTATGAACAGTATTGCCAGTTTATTATTGTGACGTTTCGCTTGTTTAATGGATTGGTGTAATCTATCGCTTAACAACTCTCTACCAGCTAAGCCCGTCAAGTTATCATGGCTGGCTTTATAATCAGAAATTTTCTTTTCTTCACTTAATTGTTCATGATTTTTTAGATGCGAAGTAATGTCATGTGCGGATTCAATAATGGCATAGATCTCACCTTTATCATTCATCAATGGTCTGGCTGAAAGCTCAACATATTGAGCCTCACCATTTGGCAAGGGATGATTATGCGTCACCTGAACAGCTCGTTTTTGTTCCAATACCATTTTAAGCGGGCAAGGATCTTTTTCCCCCTCACAAGGGGTATTTCGATGATGTGATACTTCATAGCATTTTGGATTATTGTTATCCTCTATAAAATCAGTATTCATGGAACGTTTTGCTGCATCATTCATTAATGAAATTGCATAGTCACAATTAATCACCATCATCGGATCACTTGCCCCATTAACAACATCCTGTAAAAATTGCTGCTGATGATGCAACGTTTTTTTACTTTCTTCAAGCTGATGAATCACATCCAGTAATTCATCATTATATTTATTATCAATATATAAACCACAATCCAGGTTTTTCATATCGTCAATGAGCTTTGCTATGTATTTCTTTTTTATGATAGAACCATGCTGGGGAGCAATTAGATTAATATCTAATTGCTCAATTTTTCGCAGACTATAATTAAAAATATCCTTACCGGGCATATAAGAAGCATGAAAAACCTTAGCCTGCTCAAAATAATCCTCTGTGGCATAAAACTGCCATGACTCTTCCATCCCACCAAAAATATCACTGGAAAAGAGTACTTTACTCTCTGGTTCGTAGCTGACAAAGGCACCTGGAGAATGACAATATGGGGTGGTAACAAAATCCAGACATAGACCATTCTCTGTCTTTAGTTTAAAGTCATTATGGTCAATTTCATAAAAATTTGAATTAATCAGATAATGTTTAACCAGAATGGTTATGCGGCTATGCGTGATAATTTGTAAATCATCGCGGCTAATGAGTTTTTCAATAGCGGGTACTGAAGCGTCCAAATCGGGGTCTTGATGGTGCAGAATAATATATTTTATGTCTTTTAAATCGACAATAGTACGAGTTTTAGCAATCAGTGATTCAAATTCCAACATAGAACCGGGATCAACCAGAATAGATTCATCACCATTTTTTATCAAATAAGCATGACATTGAAAGGGATCGTTTTCAATGTATGAGCCTATCCAATATATTTTGTCGGCAATTTCTATTGCTTTTGTAAAGTCCAAAGGAATTCCTGATGATACTGCAGATTAAGTTCACTATTGCTTAAGCTATCACTTTAGAATAATTATAAACATATTCTAACTAAAACAGGATAAAATTTCCTTAACTATTCCTGCCGATATCACTACAACTCATCAAAACGAAGATGAATCAAGAAATAGCGGCTCACTTTCAATTGTAAATTCATTTAATATTGATACCATCCATTCAAACAGTGGTAATAAAGCCTGATAATATTGATAACAAAATGACACAAATTCATGCCCATAAATTTCTTTAGGTAGTGGTAATTGATACCAGCACTTTAAGCCTTTGTAACGGATCAAATCCTGATTAATAAGCTCATCTGAATAGCCCCTGGGCATTCGTTTCAGCTGTTCACCATGTATTGATATGCCTGACTTCAATAGACTATCAATAATGTTACGAATTGTTTTTGCAGTAGTCTTCTGAGCACATTGTTGTCTCCATGCCTGTAGATACTCTGGGGTGAAATGATTAATACCAACACCAATTTGTATATACTCCGGGCGTATAGACAGATAGAATCCAGGACAGCGAGTCCGCTTTAATTTGCATTGCCAAAACAGATAAGAAAGATGGCTTTTATAAGGAGTTTTATCCTTACTAAAACGGGCATCACGTGCAAAACGATAAATTGAACCATTAACTTTTGGCACGACATTGATGTCTGGAGCAATCTGCTGTAATTTATCCCCCAGATCTTCCACCAAATCACGGGATATTTCTAAAATTTCTTTGTGATAAAAATCATAGCGCGCATCAAACCACGGTTTATTATTATTTTGTTTTATATTTTCCAAAAATTCTATGGCTTTAGGATTAAATCCCATAAATTTTGGCATCTTATACCTCTGATTTTAATCTGTATGTCATTATCTAAATAAATACTTGACTACTTTACTTGGTTATTGTTAAATACAGCTAATGTTTAATCTATAGTGGCTTTTGCGAATGAGTCACTACAGTTTAATCACATTGGGTTATTTTAA
>JAHXIM010000534.1 GCA_025655635.1 gamma proteobacterium symbiont of Lucinoma myriamae
TTCTACCAATGATTATTGGTCACCAGTAGATTACGAAGAGATGCAAAAAGTTGTGTAATTGAGTGTCCTGAAAAGTGTTGACAGATCATGTATTTATTTCAAAGAATATGTAAATACTGGAAGTCCTGAGAAACGACAGCGGCAGTTAACTAGTTTTAAACTGGAACAGGCTGAATGGAGAGAGACTGCTTAACTGGTCTTAAAATTAAAACAAATAAAAAAACAGCAGCACTAAGTTAGAAGGTACATGTCAGTGAAACAGTACTGCTGTATAAGGAGTTATATTTAGTATAAATATTAATTCAAAAAATATATGTAGGGTATGACCTTGAAAATATGTAGGAATATTATGGAGCTGATAAAAAAAGTCAGGCGTAAAATGTCCAGCGTATTATTTTAAGTGTTTTTGCATCGTATCAATAGTTATAGGATATGTAATATATGGATGACTGCTATCTAAATAGAATTGACGGCGTTCCTCTGACTTATATAACGATGATACAAATACGAAGGGGATATTAATTTCTGTATTTTCAAATAATTCTCTGGGGTCACAACCTCTTGCTGTAACATTACAAAAAATCTTATTAGGTTTATCTTGTTTTAATGCTTCAAGTAAATGTGAAGGTGAAGTAAAAACCTGACAAATACATTCTCCAAAAAATTCCAACATTTCAGTGATAACTTTCGCATTAGTATCATCATTATCTAGAATCATGTATTTTGTAGTAGTCATAGAATATTAATTATAAAGATTTCATTATCAGTAGTTCACCCAGAAAACCGTGTTTATAACTTAGTATAATTTTTTTTGTAAAAAAACATATAGGATTAATCCTGCAAGTTTAATCGTAGTTTTTCAATAGTATCAAGCAGTGCTTCGCTATCTATGCTGAGAGTAATTTGAGAGTCGCACTAACAACCCTTACAAACCTTTATACAGTAATAACTTGACAAAAAGTATTATTTTATTAATTTTTCCAATCTCTGGATTAAGCCGTTATTTTTACCTATATTTTAGGTAAAGAAGATATTTGAGGTTAACCGTATAATGAAGGACATGCAGTGTGAACTGATTTCCTGGTCTGAGGTACAACGGTTGTGCTTACAATTGGCAAAACAGATTAAGTCATCTGGTTTTATTCCAGAGCTGGTGGTAGCCATTGGTCGTGGCGGCTATGTACCAGCACGTCTTGTGTGTGATTATCTTGACATTATGGCGCTGACCAGCATTAAAATTGAACTTTATACCTCCGGTTCAACAAAGATGGAAAAAGCCGTTATCAAGTATCCGCTTTGTAATGATATCCGAGATCAACGGGTGTTAATTGTTGATGATGTTAATGACAGTGGTGATACACTGGAATTGGCACAAGCTCATTTACAAACATTTCAGCCACGTGAAACAAAAATCGCAGTCATCCATAACAAGATCAGCAGTCACATTCCTGTGGATTATTATGCCCGTAAGGTTATCAAGTGGCGCTGGTTGATCTATCCATGGGCAATACATGAGGATATTTCAGGTTTTTTAAAAGACATGCCATCATCAATAAAGAGCATTGAGAAAGCACAACAATATCTAATCGATAAGTTTAACTTCAGGATTTCAAAAAAACAGCTTAGGAATATTATTGGTATGGAGAATACCTGGGAACCTTGAGTATGAATGAAAAAATTTCACGTATGATTTCTGAGATAGAAAATGAAGCAGCCTATACACGTCATATGACTGGAAGAAAAGCATTCTCTGACAAAGTTATGAAGGCGATGGCTATGGTGCCAAGGGACAAATTCGTACCACCCGGACTTCATGCTTTTTCTTTTGATAACAATCCATTGAGTATCGGGCACGGCCAGACTATTTCACAACCTTACATTGTTGCTTTGATGACCGATCTGCTGCAGCTTGAACCTGACTATCAAGTACTGGAGATTGGCACTGGTTCAGGTTATCAGACAGCAATACTTGCTGAACTGGTTGAGCTTGTTTACAGCATTGAATTGATTCAGGCTCTGGGGAAAAAAGCTGAACAACGTTTAACTCAAATGGGTTATCAAAATATCGAGTGCCGAATAGGAAACGGTTATGAAGGATGGCCGGAACATGCACCCTATGATGCGATTATAGTTACTGCGGCAGCAGCCGATATTCCAACCACTTTTGTGCAGCAGCTTAAGCCAAATGGTAAATTGGTCATCCCTGTAGGGCAAGAATATATGCCGCAAGAACTAATTCTGATTAATAAGGATGGGCAGGGTAATACACATCGGCAGAATATACTTGATGTCGCCTTTGTGTACGCCCGTCATGGGCATAAACTAATGGGGTGTAAGTCCCCTGTAGGAGGATCACCGCTATGTAAATTGTATCCAACCATTTT
>JAHXIM010000169.1 GCA_025655635.1 gamma proteobacterium symbiont of Lucinoma myriamae
ATTCATTACGGTTAGTGAACCGCCCATTGCGGACCCGCATGATGGGTGGTGTGGGGGCTGTAGGAGAGAAACCTGTGGCTACCCGATTAAAGGACAGCTTAATGTACTTGATGACATTCAATTAGCCATGGTGGGCAGCCGCAATCCCAGTGCGGATGGCCATGAGACTGCATGGCAATTTGCTCATCACCTTGCTCATCACCTTGCTCATCACCTTGCTCAATGCGGCATGGTGATCACCAGCGGCATGGCACTGGGGATTGATGCACAAAGTCATTATGGTGCACTAAAAGCCAATGGCAAAAGCATTGCTGTTGCCGGTACAGGCCTGGATCGTATCTACCCGGCACGACATAAGGAACTCGCCTGGCAATTAATAGAGCAAGGTGCCATCATTTCTGAATATCCGCTTGGCACCGGGCCGATGAAACATAATTTCCCACAACGCAATCGTATTATTAGTGGTTTAAGTGTCGGTACCCTCGTTGTTGAGGCCGCCTTAAAAAGCGGCTCATTAATTACCGCGCAAACGGCATTGGAACAAGCAAGAGAAGTATTTGCTATACCAGGCTCTATTCATAATCCTCTGACACGAGGCTGTCACCAGTTAATTAAATCAGGAGCTAAACTGGTGGAGACTGCTGACGACATATTAGAAGAACTATCAAGTTTAATGATTGCTTCACGAATGGGCTCTGCTGATGCCCCTGATAAAACTACTCCTGATAATGCAGTGCAACATAGCCATTCATTATTACCCAAAATTCAGCAGCAGATATTAAAACAAATTGGCTTTAATCCTGTTTCAATCGATACCATTATTAGCCGTTCGGGTTTAAGCACGGCTGAAATCAATGCTAATCTGATTTTATTAGAAGTGGACAATTACATCCAGTCTCATCCGGGTGGACTAGTATCTCTCAAAGCAAATTGACAACTTTCTTCTCTATCATGAATGAATTACAATAGAAGCAACTTAATTAGCCATTGATTGGTATTCGTATGAAGACAGAAGTACTTGATATCCTGATGTACCTTTTTGAAACATATCTGGATGACGATCAATCAGATATTACCAGTGAAGAAACTATACGAAATGAATTGGCTAAAATTGGTTTTCAAGATACCAAAGTTACCAAGGCTTTTGACTGGCTGGATGATTTCTCCCTATTAGAGGATGATTTTTCCTTCCACGACACACTGGAATGCCATAGTGAAAGTCATACTGAAAACTATAGTATTCGCCTTTTTAGTCAGTATGAGATTGAAAAATTTGATAAACAGGCACGTGGCGTATTATTAGAGATGGTTGAACTCCATGTTATTTCACCCGGCCAACGAGAGTTTATCATTGACAAAGCACTTGCTCTGGAGATTGCTTATATTGATCAGGAACAAATGAAATGGGTCATTTTAATGGTCTTATTCAATTTACCTGACTCTGCCGGCTCGTTTACCTGGATTCAGGATCTACTCTATGAAGACAGACCCACTATTCATTAAGCTCAATCTCTTTAAACCATCAAACAACTACTAGACCATTGAAGCAAGCTATCTGGGAAATTCGCCATGCCGTTCATATCCTTCAACAAGGCGGTATAATTGCCTACCCAACGGAAGCTGTATTTGGTCTGGGCTGCTTGCCTGATAATCTGGAGAGTATTAAGCACTTATTACAAATCAAACAACGCCCGATAGAAAAAGGGCTTATTCTTCTGGCCTCCGAGCTTTGCCAACTGGAGCCCTATCTGGCTGAAATTAAGCCTGATATACTGCACAAGATTCAATCCAGCTGGCCAGGTCCCACAACATGGGTATTACCCACAACAAAACAAACATCCCCTTTAATCAAAGGTCAATTTGATACCATTGCCGTTCGTGTCAGCGCTCATCCCATCGTCAGAGAACTATGCCGTCAATGCCAGTCGCCTATTATTTCAACCAGTGCTAATATCACTGGTGAACACATGAGCTATAGTGTTTCTGATGTTCGCTTACAATTTCAAAACCAGCTGGATTATATTTTAGACGGGCCTTTGGGTGATAGTGACAAACCCAGTGTTATAAAAAATGCCATTACCGACCAAATCATTCGTGCTTAACCCACTTAAGTAAGCTGATAATAAGATCCTTTTTGATGTACTGGTTTTAGAACAAAGTAAACATTATAATTATCCATAATAAAAAATCCCCGACCTACTTAAAGTAGGTCGGAGCTTTGCATATGAGCAAGAATTGAGACTTGAAACATCATACCGCCCATACACATATAACAATATGATTTATATTAACATTAATTAGTCGACCCTGAAAAAAGACAATCTCAATGACACAATAGATTATCGTACAATATTGATTCTATTTTTATTGTGTACGCCCGTCA
>JAHXIM010000179.1 GCA_025655635.1 gamma proteobacterium symbiont of Lucinoma myriamae
CTCCAGCCTAGAGAAAAACAGTTCAATTATGAGAAGTTTGGTGCTGGATATTATGTCGTTGCATGGGCTACTGCGTTTTTTAGGTTTAAGTAATGTTAAGATTTATGAATGTGCAGTTTCAAATTATGCAGGAAATACACAATTTAAAATTTTTCGTGAAACACCCGGTCTTTGTGGCTTTATTGAAAGGCCATGGTATGATAAAAATAAGATGGAAATCATAGATGTAAAAGTTAATTTTATTGATAATATAAGCGAAATAAAAAATGTCTCATTGATGAAAATTGATGTAGAAGGAGCCGATTTTGATGTTATAAAAGGTTCAATAAACTTAATAAAAACTTGCAGACCTTTGTTGATCTTTGAAGGGGGTCGCATAAAGTCAAATCCAGCAAGTCTATATGGTTTTTCTGTAATAGAATTTAAAACCTTTTTTAATGAAATTAATTATGAATTGTATGACAATTTAGGCATTAAATTTGATTATAGTTTGTGGAATGAAAAGGCATTAAATGATTTTATAGCTATACCCAAAGAAAAACATGAAAAGCTTTATAAAATAGTCCAAATGTCAGTATTTTCTGTCTTATATAGCAAATTAAAATTGAATTAATGAAAGCAAGCCTTATGAGAAAGACTTGCTTAGTTAGGGACTGGAATAATTATTTGTAGAAGTGTCATTACCAGGGGAAACTGGCGGATTAATTACCAGACGACTTAGTCGGTAAGCATATCAAAAGGAAAATTTAAGAACAAGTTTCAATCAAATTACAACTATCGAGGTTAAATTTTTCAGTCAGAGAGCCATCGTCTGCATTTTGGCTCTTAGCTGGTGGACTCGATGCTCTTATAGAACAAAGTCGCCAGTGAAGGTATTGTTCTCAGTGATGCTCAGGTTGCTGCCCTTGAAAAGAAAAAGCATGATATGAGGCTTGTGGTGAGATAGAAACTGCTCACCCTGGCTACCTGGGCTCACAGGACACCTTTTATGTTGGTAATCTTAAAGGAGTTGGCCGTATTTACCAGCAAACACTAAGACAAAAGCGATGTCACCACAGACCAATGGAATTTGTGAACGTTTCCATAAGACCATTCTGAATGAGTTTTATCAGATCACATTCAGGAAAAAACTTTACTCAAATATGGAGGAATTACAAAAAGATCTGGACGAATGGATGGAATACTATAACAATGAACGAACTCATCAAGGAAAAAGTGTTGTGGATGTACTCCACTTGATACTTTAATTGATGGTAAATCGATTTGGGCGGAAAAGAATTTAGCTCAAATCTGACCTGACAGACACCTTTAAAAAACGGGTAACTGTCAGATTGAAGTCTGAGCTGAGCTACTACAAAATTATTGAATCAGATTTAACCTGACAGTCACTTATGAAAAACCGGAGACTGTCAGATCAGGTCTAAACTTCTACAAATTATTTTATAATAATATCAGTTAGATCAGTAGTGCCACTTACTGCTACAGTGGAACCAGTTGTTTTAGCTGTTAGTGCAATTGCCATATACAATTTAAGTTGATCTGCCGTTAATGTGTCAGATACAGTCAGTCTTAGCAATGCCCTATCACTAGCTCTTGAAATTGTTATTTGGTTAGTGGTGTCTGTAGTTTTAATTTGAGCAACTGTTCCCTCAACATAGACAGCATAAGCATTTGTACTCATAAGTGCTACAGCAATTACTGCAAAAAAAAGATTTTTCATTTTTATCTCCTTGATATTTTCAGCTTGTTAAGATCGTATTAAAAAACGGTCAAAGTGCTGAACTGTAAAAAAACTCTTTAACAAGGTTACAATATTGATTGTTTATAATTATTCAATAAAAAAAACCAACAAGAGATTATTAATAAATATTGACATAAAAAGTACTTTGCTACAAGTTTTTATTGCTGATTTTGTGATAAAAGTTGTGATTTAGCGGATAATCTGTATGCGGATTTATGGAAACAGACCAAATAACAACATTATTGAATAAAACGGGTTTTTTAGTAGGTGTCAGGAGCATTTATTTTAGACTTGGTTTTGTGGTTGGAATAAATGCTTGATTGTGATGTTTTCTCATGAATTATATACAATATCCTGATTACCCACTATTCACATCTATTTTTCAGGAATGTACTATAATTTGTTATAAAAACTCAGCAAATTGATACAAATAACTGTGAATAAAGTCTTTATTGTTCAGCATGTTAGTGTTTGTTTGGGTTACAAATGAACTCCGGAACTTTATTCATAATTATTTCAGACTGAATTTATTCTGGAGATGATAGTTAGTCGACCCTGAAAAAAGACAATCTCAATGACACAATAGATTATCGTACAATATTGATTCTATTTTTATTGTTCATGATCATATTG
>JAHXIM010000460.1 GCA_025655635.1 gamma proteobacterium symbiont of Lucinoma myriamae
TTATTGTAACATTTCTGGTCTTTATGGTCACTCAAAAATAGGGATAATTCCTTACATTTCAAATAGATAATATATTTTTCAGGGCTGACTAGTTAATGATATTTTGTGCTGTTATATTCATTAGTTATCTTTTTTATCATTTTTTATGCATTATCGTGTCAAAAATAAGCACTTTTTCAGCTCATTCATGTGCCATCGCTTATTTTAGCGAAATAATCACTGACATTGAAAAAAATGCTGAAATAAAATTATTAGCTGACTTGCTATACATCAAAGAATCAATTATCAAAGCTGATATACTCTCTGCTACACCTGATAAAAAAATTTATTATCATCATTAATACACTCGTTATTGTTCTCCTCAAGAAAGTCTATCTTGTTGCGTTAGTGACTTGTTCAATCATTTAACAGCTATGTTCTTATGTCCAGTTATTTAAAAAAATGAGGTACATCATATGAGCAGTGTTGCATTAACTGATCCGATGCCTGCCTCTATTGATGGGGCTGAATTACACAAAACACATTATGGTATTGGTAATTTTGCCATCTGGTTTCTTATTTTTATTGAACTCACAGAATTTGCATTTTTCTTTGTGGTTTTTTTAATCGGTAAATCCCATTACCCGGAAATTTTTTATCAGGGGCCGACCGGACTTAATACTATTGCCGGTATGCTGAATACACTGATTTTAATCACTGGTAGTTTTTTTGTTGCACGAGCTGTTTCTGCTATTAAAAAAGATCAGCGCAAAGAGACCATTTTATTTCTCTGGCTCACCTTCATCATGGGTGCAGCATATTGTGTCATTAAAGTCTGGGAATACCAGTGGAATGTCCAGTCTGGTTTTGACTCTTCCAGCAATTATTTTTTTGGTGTTTATTATTATCTGACGTTTAATCACTTTGTCCATGTTTTGATGGGTATGACGGTTATTTTATGGGTGATCATTGGTATGCACCTTGGTAATTATAACGCCAATCACCATGCCACCCTGGAAAGTGCCGGTTTATATTGGCATATGATTGATTTAGTCTGGATTGTTATATTTCCGCTACTTTACGTCCTTAGATAAGGAAAAAACATGTTAGTCACAGAAAAAAGCGTATCAATCTATTCTGGATTATTCTGGTCGCTTTAACCTTATTTGCCACATTTATTGCTGAAGCAGCAACACCCAGTAATTTTATAGTGCTGGTTATTTGTTTAACTATTACCATTAAAGGACGACTGGTTATTGACGAGTTTATGGGCTTGCGTGAGGCAAAGCCCATTATTCGCTATACCATTCATTCATATTTTATTTTATTACCTGTTTTTATTAGTCTGAGCGTTATATTTCCAGAACTTCTGGCACAATTGACTACCATTAAATAAAGCCTTTATTTCTTCTCACACAGGCGCATATTTATTAAATATGCGATGGCATACGTTGTTATGCCCAGTGGTTTTGGTACACTAGACATATTATTTGATGAGACCAGAGCGATTGTTGATGCCGTTTTGCTCATTATGAACACCCTTGTTTATTGCCAACTATAGAAGAACATGAAAAATATTGGAGTGGTAACAATACCCGTTACTTTTCCAGATAGAGAATATAAGGATTTACCGCATGAATAAAAAACCATTAGCACGCTTAATCAATGCCCTTTTAGTGTGTCTGCTGCTTGCATTCAGCAGCATTGTTGTTGCTGAAGAAGAAGGTGAAGAAAAACGTAAACCCGATGAAGACAAAGTTAATCCTCTTGAAAATGTTGATATTAATATTATTAAGCGCGACAACAAAACCATTGAAACACATAGTATTAATGGCATTGTCTATAAGGTCAAAGTTAAGCCTGACAATGCACCTGCCTATTATTTCTATGATACTGATGGTGACGGCTCACTGGAAACACGTTCCAACCGCGAACTGAGTGAAACGACCGTTCAGCAATGGAAAATATTTGAGTGGTAAATGGCTGTTTACAGCTCTCTCTGTCTCTTGCACAAATCAAACAATTACTTACAATCTATAAACTGGGCACTATCATCAGCTATGCTGGCATTACTGATGGTATTGAAAATATTAATTATCACGTTAAAACAAGCATAGGCAACTATGTTGTAACGAATTTTGAGCACTCTCTGAATTTAAACAAGACCAAGTCACGTCTTAGCGATCAACAAGCCAGCCGGCAGCAATTCGATAAGCAAGCTGAATTAACTCTGGATAAAGATCCCGATGTGTTAAAATACCTGCTACTTAAACATCGTGAAAACAGCAATTTTAATCAGTAATTTATTTAGTCAGCCCTGAAAAACATATTATCTATTTGAAATGTAAGGAATTATCCCTATTTTTGAGTGACCAGATCGACCAGAAATGTTAT
>JAHXIM010000066.1 GCA_025655635.1 gamma proteobacterium symbiont of Lucinoma myriamae
CATTTATATCTCCGGATTGCGAATTGAAGATCATAGTCTGACCTGACTGAAACTAATTGTGAAGGTGGGTTTTAATTGACGTTTACGATAGAGATCTTTAGCGCGTCGTGAGACATCCAGACCTCCTGGTAATATGCCTTCTGATTGCAGACCCTTTTCAAGGCATATTTGCATGGCTTGCCATATTTTATCCATGCCTTCAAAAAGAACACTTTCCGCAAGATGTTCAAGTTCGTTAATCTGCTTCATCTGTGCGATTGAAATGTGATTTTCTTTCGCCATCTGTAACATAGAGTTTGTAGAATCAAACGGATATTTGCACGAAGAAGAGGATTGCATTTTAAGCGGCGTCTGCAATTGACTAATTTCTGCCAATGTATTGATAAAGCCGCCACCAATGGAAAAATAAGTTTCTGAATATATTGTCTTATTATCGTGACCTATAAGCTCAAACACCATGCCATTCGGATGCTCGGGTAAGGGAGCGCCTTTATCAAAAATAATGTCATTATCTGGATTAAATGAAATGCTGAGGTTTTTGTCTATACAGATATGCTCACTTTCCCAGATCTGTTTGAATGTACCAGCAACATCTTTATCGGTCAGACTGTCCGGTAGATGGCCGTGTAAACCTAAAGTCACCGCCTGATCGGTAGAGTGTCCCTTACCAGTAAAAGCCAGGGAGCCCTTAAGCGTGCAACGGATAAAATCTTTTTTGTGGTTTGAACCCGTTATTTTTAGGTTTTTTATGCGCTCAATAAAATAATTTGCTGCAACCATTGGGCCAAGCGTATGTGAACTGGAAGGTCCAATACCAATTTTAAATAGCTCTAATACACTGATAAACATGGAAGTTTTTTTAATTACTTAATGATGTAATTATCCTATATTGGTTGAATTACGAATATAACGCATTGTTAAGGGGTAAGCAACGCAATACCCCAGTCTCTGAAAACCACCTTAAACACCTAAACCCAACACATACCAAAAATGCCACGCGTTACGAATCCCTCTTGAACAATTTGTGAGCAACATTTTTCATTTAGCAATGCATTGATTACTTATCCCATATGACTGTTTCAAGGCATTCTAGAATTTGATAAATTGCAATCGCTTGTTGGGCTTCTTTCGCTGGTGTTTTTCTTGTAGATTTCAAAAATGCGTGAATAATTTTTAAATTACCATCTTTTGATTTAGAAAAAAGTACCCTTGCTGATTCTTTACCATTGTCAATTCTGAGCTTATAAATAGTGCCTTTATATTTCCATATTTTTGAATTTAAAGTTTTAAGGTGTTTGCAATGATAAACATCTCCATGCTGCATATAAGATTGAAACTTATTATATATCTTAATACAAAGCCCTTCTGATATATCGTTTAAAAATAAATATAAAGGGCGAGTCATTTTATTTTTTTTGACTAAAAGTATATTCATAAACTCGCGATTAAAAAATCAAAATCAAAATCAAAATCAATTTTAATGGTAATTATTCGGTATCTAACGTCACCAATCACCGGAGAGTGAGGGAGTGCAGCGACTGAGCGAACCCGTGTAAATTGGCCTTGTTAGAAACATTACTCCCTCCAAGTATCGAGTGCTTTTTCAATCTTGCTTTTAAACGCAGAAATTCTTTGCTCATTCAGTTTCTCACTATTATATAGAGACAAGAATTGAAGTTTGCTTTTCTTGATACAGGCACCTAGCAATGCCAATTTCATTATTCGTTTTACTGGTTGCCACATTACAAGGCGATCAATCCACCAAGGGGAACCCAGTGTTGTTACCACTAAGACTTTCTTGAGATTATCCAGCCGAGGCTTTATTGGCCCAAAATCATTTGCGTGATCATAGGCGATACCTGGACCCCAAACTCGGTCGAACCACCCTTTGAGCATTGCCGGAAAACCAAACCACCATGTTGGAAACAACAGTACCAACGCCTCCGCTTCCTTTAGCCTACTTACTTGTTCTGCAATATTTGATGAGTCGTAGACCTCACCATAATATGATTTTCTTTCCGGCACTGATAATGCAGGTTCAAAAATCTCAGCATATAGATCTTCGACAGTGACCTCATAGCCAATTTGGGATAGCTTGTTTTCGACGTACTTACCCAACAGTTTGCAAAGACTGTCATTTAGAGGATGCGTTGTAACTATGAGGCACTTCATCTTTTCTTCTTGTTTCTAACAGTTAAATAGACTGAGTCAATATTATTAGAAAAAACTGTGTTCGTCTATCTTATTTTGTTTCTTTATACATAAATAATATTTTAAGGAGTGATGTGGTTACACTAACCAGGACACTCAATTTCATATAAACTAAATGAAATTGAGGATTAAAAAGTGAACAAGCAAGTAAAACGA
>JAHXIM010000549.1 GCA_025655635.1 gamma proteobacterium symbiont of Lucinoma myriamae
ATGGAAGAACAGGCAGAAATGAAAAAAGCTGCTTAATAAAAGAAATAAGATTTTTGAAAAAATTGTCTAGACAATTTGGGGTGGAATACTAATAATAAAACCACCGAGAAATTTCTTTAATATTTGGGCATCAATGGTATTAAATAAATAAAGCGCCAGTAAGACGCCTGATAAACTAAATGGTAATAACGTCAAAATGAGTTTCCAGCGGATATTACTACGCAGTTTTAAACCATGGGCCAATGCGGCGCTATAATCCAAAACGCCAACCATAGGCACAGCAATAGGCACAGCAATAGGCACAGCAATAGTGATAGGAAACATGAGAGCCAGTAATGGAATAGCAATTAGGCCTGAACCAAAGCACGTGATACCACGTATTATATAAGCAATGATGAGGATGCTAAAACCAGTAACAAGCTGCAGGGGGTGATAAACTGTCAAGCATTATAATTGAGCAGCGCTAATCATCACTACAAACAACCTGATTTCTACCATTAGATTTTGCTTTATAAAGGGCTTTATCAGCTAGGTAAACCAGCATCTGAACAGAATCATCTTTTTGACTATATTGTGCCACACCAAGACTGGCGGTAATATTTGTCTTAACATTTTTAAACTTATGTTTTTCAATGATTGTTCTTAATTTTTCAGCCAGCTGTGTTACCGATTTTTTTGAACTATTGGGACAAATAATTAAAAATTCTTCCCCTCCCCATCGGCCTGCGATATCCACACTTCTGATATTATTTTTTATTAATAATGCAAATTCAACCAGGACTGAATCGCCTGTTAAGTGGCCATGTTCATCATTAATTTTTTTAAAATAATCAATATCAATAATAATGAGACCAAACGTATATTCATATCGATTGCTGAGAGCTCTGTGATTATCTAATTCATTATCAATTTTTTGCCTATTATAAAGCTGAGTCAGTTTATCTGTCTGAGCCATTTTTTGTAGCTCTTTATTATATTTATAGAGTGTATAATTTCGATATAAAATAAATAAGCCAATAGCAATGATAAGCAATAACCATTTCAATAGTTGCTGGTAATTCGTGCCTTTTTCAAAACGAACGGCAACCCAATGATTGAGTATTTTTTGATGCTCTTTAGGCGTGATGTTGTTAATTGCTTTATTAAAGATGCTATTAAGCAGCGGCTCGTCGTTTCGGGTTGCAATACCCAGTTCCCAATTGTCATCAAATTTGCCGGCAATCTTCAACTCGCCGGTAAAATCATTTTGTATCGTAAAACCTATTGTCGCAAGAGTGTCAATAAAACCGAATAATTCACCATTATTAACCATCTCAAGGCCATCATATAAGGATTTAACATCAATAATATTCATTTCAGGGTATCTTGCCCGTAAAATTTCAGCGAAAGCATAACCCTTGACAATACCGATTTTTTTATCAGTGATTAATGAAATGTCCGGGATAAACATTTCCTCATTTTTGGTTGCAATAACCAGGGGAATGGTTAAGTAGGGCTCTGTGAAATTCATGTAAGTTTCACGTTCTGGAGTGACCATTGCTAATGAAAACAGATCACACTCACGGGACTTGTCTAGTTTAATTGATTCAACCCAGGAGTTTGTCTTGACAACATTGATAGGGATAGGAATTTTCAGATTGAATAATTTAAAATAATCAGCGGTCATACCGATGTGTTTTCCATCTGCAAATTTTTCCAGTGGCATCCAATCAGGATCAATACAGACATTAATATGTGATTTTTTCTTTAAATAGGCTAATTCCAGAGGAGTAAACAGAGTATTTGAATTTTTTGTGGACATGCTTTCGAGCTTATCTTTAAACCACTTTGCTCTAAGATTATGAAGAGCATTGACACTGACGGCATCCATTGCTTTTTCAAAAATATTAACCAGTGGTGCTAATTCATTACGAAAACCAATTCTTAAATTAGTGTCTTTATCGAGTAATTTGTTAATAGGGCTAATTCTAATATTATTTAAAAATAATTCACGTGCAAGATAAGATGCTGTTTGATAATCATCAATTGATGCATCAGCTTGTCCATAGGCAACGGCCTCGATCATTTGTCTGGAGTTATTGACTTCAAGGATTTTAATATTCGGATAGTTATTTCTAATATAGTCGGTAATGCTCCAGGTTTTACCTAATGCCAGTATTTTATGGTCAAGATCTTTAAGTGATGTAATTAGTTTCTGTGAATTATCAAGTGAGACAAGAGAATACTGGATATTTAAAAAAGGCTTGGTAAATGAAAGATATGATTCACGCATCAGTGTTCCCCTTTTAACTCAACCTCGGAACTAATCGGTTCATGAGAGCACTCATAAGGTTCGCCAAAGACTTACCTGTCATAATTA
>JAHXIM010000145.1 GCA_025655635.1 gamma proteobacterium symbiont of Lucinoma myriamae
TAACATTTCTGGTCGATCTGGTCACTCAAAAATAGGGATAATTCATTACATTTCAAATAGATAATATGTTTTTCAGGGCTGACTAATTAAACAAAAAATTCAAGAGGTTCATCACAAAATAAAAAAAAAGAGGAGTATTAATCGATTTTAGCTTGATAAAATTTAAATATTGCGGGAATTATGGGGTAAATATTTTTCCCACTTATTACAAAGCGGGAAAAAACGATGATGCTTAAGTGTGAATAATTATATGTTATTATTTACGGGTCCACTTTCCAGTATTTGTTTGATACATCCAGCCGGACGATATTTTATTTATCCATGTTTTGCTGAATGTTTTTTGAATATCAGCTTTCCATTCGGGATGTCCATTAGCATTAGCTATTTCTGAATAAAGAGCCTGCCTGTCATTATTTTCCGCTTTTATTAGTTTATTCACTGAAGATTTTTGTTTAACTGACAGGCCGCTATTACTTACACTGGCAATCAAGCCATTATTAGTAAAACCAACTGCCCCTGATTTATAATATTTTGATAGTTTTAATTGACGGTTTTCCATACTCTTGCGAATAGAACGGATCTTTGGTGAGTCAATTGAGATATTGGCCTGTCCAGCTTGTGCCGCAGGAATTACAAAATTGATAAATGCAATAAGAGTCTTTTCAGGAAAAGAAGTCGTGTTATTCCAGTGACTTTGATTTGATTCGGTTTTTTTCTCTTCTATAGGAGCAGGCTCTTGAGAATGTAAGACATCATCCACAATTTCTTCGGCTATTTTCTCTGCCACCACCGCTGGAAAATAAATATTGATGGTAACACAGGAGATAAGCGTCAGGCTGATCAGCATTGCTGACAGCAATTGATGAAAGTGGTATTTATTGAGAGAAAGTCTGTTTGTTGTCATTGTTTTCACCATTACTTTAAATTTTATTGAATTTTACATAGCGATTGTAGAATTGAGTTTACCTGATTTTGCCACAGCCAGCCTGAATCATTACTGAATATTTACTCAATTATTGCCTCATTTGCATGTTGAATTGCTTTTAAACGGCTGGTAAGTACCTGCCAGTTAACACGTTTTTGAAAGCCCATTACATCAATTCGGGGTATGTCGCCCCCTTTAACAATATAGTAGCTATCGCCTTTTGCTTCAACACCCGACACATGACAGGTGTTATTTTTAAGTTTACAACTTAAACCAATTTTGTCATAGCGAAAGGTTTCAAAAAAGCTCAGGAAGCTGCGGGACAATAATCCAGATGCGCCGCCAAGACTGGATAAATTGTCTATGGCACGCTGGCTGATTCTATGACTACTTTTATCATTTTCAGGAGTACGGATGTAGGCATCAAAGGCAACAGGCTGCCAGCCACTGAGTTCAAGTTGAGATAATTTACCTTCAACTCTACCCTGTATTTCACCAAAGTTATAGGTTTTTGTTAAAGATTGCAGATTAAGGTTATTTAAATCAATATTGGCAGATAATTGTGCATAATCTTTCAGCGGCTCTACAATTTCAAGATCTTTAACAATAATTGTGCCGTCAAAAACATGCATCATCAATGCGCCACCCACTTTAAGGTATTTTTCATTATATGAGGTTGATGGGATCACGGCTGATAAACTGCCATCCAGCAGCGGCCAGTTAAAATGCCTGGAGAGTAATTCCAGTGAAACAGGTTTGATAAAACCGTCAATAGTCAAAGTGAGGCCATTATTTTTCGAATTTAAGTTATTTTTCACTTTATAGCTGTCAGGGAATCGAGACAGCATTTGAGAAATTTCAAGACTATTAATATGCAGGGCACCATCAAATAAAGGGACATCTGCCTCCTTATTGAGTTTTAAATAATCATGATGCGTTGTAAAATCTAATGTTACCTGACTCAATGGCAATTTATTAAGAGTCAGCTCCTGCCAGCCAAGCTGGCTCGGCATTACAGGTGATTTTTTTTGATTATAATTATTCCAGTAAAAATGACCATTTAAATCGATTAAAGAAAATTGTTCATTAAAAGCAGTAGAAAAATTAATAAATTTGGCATTAAGTTCAATTTTATCGTTATTTTTTTTAACTTTTCCTGTAAAACTACCCTCAAATTTAAGTCCTTCATAGTCTGTATCTGAAAAAATATTAGTTAACCTGAGTACTGGATAAGAAAACTAAAAAAGAATTGAACTAAATGCCTGTTCATCGATCTGATCATTTAACGACCAAATCAAATGAGCAGAATAAGGAACAGGCGTTGAATACTATAGATGCATTATCCTAAAAAACGCAGTAGCCCATGCAACGACATAATATCCAGCACCAAACTTCTCATAATTGAACTGTTTTTCTCTAGGCTGGAGC
>JAHXIM010000013.1 GCA_025655635.1 gamma proteobacterium symbiont of Lucinoma myriamae
TACATTTTTTTCACCAAATCGACCAGAAAATCTGCACTTATTATAACATTTCTGGTCGATCTGGCCACTCAAAAATAGGGATAATTCCTTATATTTCAAATAGATAATATGTTTTTCAGGGCTGACTAGTTAAACCTACTTTATCATAGACGAAATTGAATATAAAAAATTAGCTGAATTAAGGGAGTATATATTATGCTAATGAATGGGATTAAGGTTCGTTTACTGGATTTTGCGCTGCAAACAATTTTTTATGCCCTCATGAGCTGGCATCAGGAGTTAAATCTAAAAAGTATTGAAAAATAACATCACACAGTTAAGCAGGTGATTAATACAGAGATCGATATTAAAGGCGGGATTTGTGTGGTCAATAATGACCATGTGGAAAGTGTGCCTTTTACCAGTGACCGATTTAATGTCACTGGTAAAAGGGAACTCATTGGTATTTTAATAAATATTCTGTTGATTTATCAACTTGCAGCTGCTTTTAAAGCCTGTTCCAAATCAGCAATAATATCATCAATATGCTCAATACCTATGGATAAACGCACCATATCTTCACTGACTCCGGCACTCTTAAGTTCTTCAGGATTTAATTGACGATGGGTAGTCGATGCAGGATGACAGGCTAGTGTTTTGGCATCACCAATATTAACCAGACGTACTGCCAGTTCCAGTGCATCAATAAACTTTGCACCAGCTTCTTGACCACCCTTAATGCCAAAGGTGAGAATGCTTGATGCACGGCCGCCCATGTATTTATCCACCAGAGGTTTATCAGGATGATCCGCCAGACCGGCATAATTAACCCATTCAACCTGAACATTCTTTTGTAAGTATTGAGCAACAGCCAATGCGTTTTTACAATGTCGGTCCATTCTCAGTGCCAATGTTTCCAGCCCCTGAAGCACCAGAAAACTATTAAAGGGTGAAATAGCCGCACCCATATTACGCAGTGGTACTACTCTGGCACGGCCAATGTATGCGGCAGGCCCTAATGCTTCTGCATATACCACACCATGATATGACCTATCAGGCTCATTTAAACACGCAAAGCGCTCTTTATGATCGGCCCATGGAAATTTGCCTGAATCAACAATAATTCCGCCAATAGAGGTACCATGACCGCCCATATATTTTGTTAAGGCATGGATGACAATGTCAGCACCATGTTCAAAAGGACGACATAAATAAGGGGAGGGGACGGTATTATCAACAATCAGCGGCAATCCATGAGAGTGAGCCAGGTCAGCTAGGGCAGCAATATCAATCACATTGCCCAGAGGATTGCCGATAGATTCGCAAAAGACCGCTTTAGTCTTATCATCAACCAAAGCAGACATGGCATCCAGATCAGCAAAACGAGCTTCGATACCTAATTGCGGTAAAGTATGGGCAAATAAATTGTATGTGCCGCCATAAAGTGTCGGTGTGGTGACAATATTATCACCAGCCTGACAAATGGTAAAAATTGAATTGGTAATTGCTGCCATCCCGGAAGCCAATGCCAATGCACCAACCCCGCCTTCCATCTCGGTGACGCGTTTTTCCAAAACGTCAGTGGTCGGGTTCATAATACGGGTATAGATGTTACCCTGAACCTTAAGATCAAACAGATCAGCCCCATGCTGAGTGTCATCAAAGGCATAAGATGTGGTTTGGTAAATTGGTACAGCAACCGCTTTGGTTGTGGGATCTGGTGAATAGCCGCCATGCACTGCAATTGTTTCAAATTTCATATGTTTCCCCAGGGGTGTCTTTTTTTTATTATATTAACCTGAACTCTGGATAACAAAGTAACTAACGTATTGATATAACTTGATTTATTCCAGAAGACTCTGTAAATCATCCGTGTAAGCTTGGCTTTGGCATCCATGCCCAAGACACTTCTTCCATAAACCAAGCAATATCAATACTTAGTGCGTACTTTTACTCTATTTCTTGAACAGAGTTCAGGTTATATTAGTATTATTTTGTTTTATGTGTCAGCGCATCATAGCACTAAATAGTGACAAAACAATACTGACAGGTCAGGCAATATTTAAATTCGCATCAGAATTTTTACAATGTATTTGATTATTATAGGTGTATAATTAAATTGTGATGATTTTCACTTATATTTAATGAAAATTGTTAAAGTAAGCCGGAAAATTTTTATTGTTTTGAGTTTAAATAAAGATATAGAACGAACTTATATCAAGAAATCGTGTCAATTTATAAATGGTTTTTAAGATAGTCTGGATTTTAATAAGGGTATTTAGTCGACCCTGAAAAAAGATAATCATCATGAATTGATAGATTATCGTACAACATTAATTGTAATTTAATTGTTCCTGATCAAATT
>JAHXIM010000099.1 GCA_025655635.1 gamma proteobacterium symbiont of Lucinoma myriamae
TCCAGCCTAGAGAAAAACAGTTCAATTATGAGAAGTTTGGTGCTGGATATTATGTCGTTGCATGGGCTACTGCGTTTTTTAGGTTTAAATAACCTTAGTTGCTTCTGTCGCAAGAAAAACAACAAACAACAGGATCACAACACCAACACCAGCGGTAAGACCCACTTCACTCCATTCGGTTTTATTGCCGGGTCGAGCACCCTGACCAATACCAGGCATCGCATTACGTCTGGCATCATTAAATTTCATAATGACCACCACCGCGACAACAATAAAGACAAGAATGGTTGCTCCCCAGGCAATCACATCCGTACCTGAATCTAAATAACTAGTCATTAAAGACAACCAGTCACCACTGGTAGCTGCACCAGAACCTTTATCCACTGCAGTAGGCATTGCAGCCATTGATAAAGGTGATAATACTGTCATTGAAAAGCCAATAGTCTTTAATTGTTTTTTCACACCAATATTCCTGTACCAACTAACTTAAAGCACCAACATATCACTACAATTTCATATATCAGTACTTTGAAGTATGTTGCAATTTAGATAACCCTTTAGATAACCTTGGTCGCCTCTGTTGCAAGGAAGACAACAAACAATAGGATCACAACACCAACCCCAGCGGTCAGACCCACTTCATTCCACTCTGCACGGCCTTTACGGGCATCATTAAATTTCATAATGACCACAACCGCCACAACAATAAACGCCAGTATGGTCGCTCCCCATGCAATCACGTCAGTGCCTGAATCCAGATAACTTGTCATTAAAGCCAGCCAGGCACCACTGGCAGCTGCACCTGAACCTTTATCGACTGCCGTAGGCATTGCCGCCATAACATGTGCTGGAATCAATGTCAGTCCCGACATCAGTAGCAAAATCAGTTGATTGAATCGGGATAAAATTCCCTTTTGTTTTTTCATAATTTTTTCCTCTTGATTAATTATGGATTTATAATAAACATGATTAGCAGAAGTATCAGACAAGCCATGACCAATGAGCCAAACGCTTCACCTGTTTCAACATCACCCTCTGCCCAAGCGATATACTGAGATTTGCCTAACCAGGCAACAAATAATAAATAAAAAGCAGCAATGATTAATGTAATTGCTGTCCTGACACCCAACACACCATCACTATAGGTGCTGGTTGATGAACTCTTTTTTAGATATGAACTACTAATACCTACGGTGCCAGATTTACCGGTTATTGCTTTATTCATTGCATCTTTTTGTGCGCTGTCCAAAGCCAATACCGGTTGTGAAACAAGAAACAAACACGCCAATATTAAAATAATATGGCTTATAACTGTTTTCATTGACGATAATCACCCTGTAATGGTGCTACTTTTCTGGGCATTGTTCTGGGTGCATTAATATGCCCCTGGATCCCTGATTTCATTTTTAACAAATCAGCACGAAGCCACTCATATTGAAACGTTACCCGTGCATCTTTATTTTTATTTTCTTCTGCTTTATGCAGAACCATTTCTATGGCTGTTATTTCGTTCACCAACAAAGCCAGATATTTACGTTCTAAATCTTCCTGAGCCTGTCCCAAAACAGACCATAAACACAAAAAACAAACACCTGCTGCACTTAACCATTTTTTTTGATTCATACATTTCATTGCAGTCAATTCCTTATAAATATTTTTTAAACGTTGAAGCCGATACCGCCATGGCAATACCGGCCATTAAGGTAAACGGCACAATAATAAACGAGGGGTGTATACTGAACGGCATGGCAAGATAGACCACCCATGCAGAAAGAATGGCCGGCATGATCACTTTCTTTGAATGATGATACAAAAAAGAGGATTCTCGCCCTCCACCCCATCGCCGTAAATCCCGCTGCACCAGCCCATCGGTAAAACCCGCAATTAATGCCAGTACAAAGACGGGAGTGGCCAGGATTAAAATCGCTAGCCTAACAGCAAAAACCTGAGTGACCGCAATCATGGCCAGCACATAATCCCACAGGCCTGTGGCAACCACATGAGCATATTGATGCAGGGTTCCTTGGGGCTGATTACTGCCCGCCCACTCAATAAACCGAATAAGCCCAGTCCATTCAAACAAATAGTAATAACTGGTATCCGCCATTTCTCTGGCAAACAGAGCGGGCGATGAAGTCAGCAGACTTTGACGGAAGTCTTCATTGAGGTATTCAATTTCTATTTCCAGCATTTTGTTAGCATGTTCACTGCCAGATTCATCCCAGAAAAATGCCATACCAACCCATTCCACAATCGGGTAGCCACAGGTTTCTCTCCTACAGCCCCCACACCACCCATCATGCGGGTCCGCAATGGGCGGTTCACTAACCGTAATGAA
>JAHXIM010000521.1 GCA_025655635.1 gamma proteobacterium symbiont of Lucinoma myriamae
AATCGACCAGAAAATCTGCACTTATTATAACATTTCTGGTCGATCTGGTCACTCAAAAACAGGGATAATTCCTTACATTTCAAATAGATAATATGTTTTTCAGGGCTGACTATTTAGTTCAACTTTATTAGTTAATATTCACTAATAACCTTTAAAAAAATAAAGTTATTGCTGTAGTTAAAAAAATAACCTTACAGAAAGTATGGTTATAAAACAATGATTTATATTTATTATTAGAAAATATTTTATGTTAAAAGTCAAATTTAAAGTAAAAAATTTCGCCAAATCAGGTGCAATATTACTCAATGTCTTTATAATCAGAATTGTCATGACAAAATGGATTCGTCATTTCATCCGATCCAAACATAATAATAAGTCGGAACAGCGCAATTCGCTTTACCTATAAAATAAAGTGCAACTGTCCACCCGGTAAAAGATATAAGGTTAAACAGTTAATTTGCTCAGTCCCCAATAATCTAAAGCGGTCTCAATGAAAAGCTCATACAATAAAATATCGGCGTCTGACATTCCCCAATCCAAACAATCCATACAGCTAAAAAAGGATGACATTTCCAAACCATCTTGTGATGATCTTATCAATATCTTCAACGATCCCTTTGTTATTATTGACCGCCATTACCAGATTGTTGCTTCAAACAAGGCATACCAAAATTCTTTTCATAGTAAACATTCCATTGAAGGTAAGTTTTGCTATGAGATCTCACATGATTATAATTCGCCCTGTAGTCAGCATGGTGAACATTGTCCCTTAGAAACGGTCATGCGCACAGGTAAATCAACCAGTGTATTACACATTCATAAACATGGTGATGAAGAGGAACATGTTCAGATCAGTGCCAGTCCAATTCATAATGATCAAGGTGAAATTCATTACATGGGTGAAACCATGGTCACCATTACTCAGGAAGAGAAAGATCCGCAATTATTAATTGGCCGTACACCAGCTATTCTACGTTTAACCAGTATTTTACATCGTGTCGCCCCGACTCAATCAACCGTTTTTATTGAAGGTGAAAGTGGTGTAGGTAAAGATTGTGTGGCTAATTACATTCACCATTTTTCTAAACGTAGTCATCAGGAAATGATTGTTGTTGATTGTGGCGCCATTGGTGAAACACTGATTGAAAGTGAATTATTTGGTTATGAAAAAGGGGCTTTTACCGGTGCCGTAAAACAAAAAATAGGTTTGATTGAATCGGCTCACGGCAGTACTCTCTTTATTGATGAAATTGGCGAACTCTCATTAGACTTACAAACCAAACTACTCAGAGTACTCGAAAGCAGTACCATACGCCGTATTGGCGGAACGCATTATTTTGATGTTGATGTACGCATCATTGCAGCCACTAATCAGGATGTTAAAAAAATGGTGAGTAATGGTACCTTTCGCCAGGATCTTTACTATCGTCTTGCTACTTTTCCAGTTAATGTGCCTCCATTACGCGATCGCAAAGCCGATATTCCTGCTATAGCAGAGCATTTTTTACGCAAGATTGAAGATGGTGCTCAACATATTCCATTACAATCAGATATTATCGATATTCTTTCATCTTATGATTTCCCTGGTAACATCAGAGAATTACGCAACATAATGGAACGAGCTGTTATCCTTTCAGCAGGTTATCCTATTACTGAAGAACATTTAACCATTGATAAAAATCCTCATCATATTTTAAACAATGAATTTGATGATATGGGTATAGATGATTTTCCTACCTCTTTGCATAAGACACCCGCCACTGTTGACACAGAACTACCGACGCCACCAATAGCAAACAAATCTCGTAAACCGGATATAGAAACAGTAAAGTGTACTCTGGAACGCCATAATGGCCATCGTCTGTCAGCGGCACAGGAGTTGGGAATTAGTGAGCGAACTTTATATCGATACTTACAAAAAATAAGCAAAATGGAACAGAGCAGTAATTAAACAGAATTAGCATTGACTTAAAAAAAGGCCCAATCAAAATCCATTAATACTCTTTATTATTATGAGTAAAGGGCGATTGGGCAACTCTGACAACAAAAATGTTGAAATCCTGAAATTAAGCATAAAACTTATTTTCAGGGTATCGACTAAAAACGAAATTTAGAGCTATAACTCAAACACATTCCGTTCATACTTTATAGCACCTGCCATGCCACTTTTCTTATAAATCATCTATCTATCTGTTTTATATAACATAATAGTTACTATGTAGAAGTGTTTCAAAGGCTATTATAATTAGTCAGCCCTGAAAAACATATTATCTATTTGAAATGTAAGGAATTATCCCTATTTTTGAGTGACCAGATCGACCAGAAATGTT
>JAHXIM010000167.1 GCA_025655635.1 gamma proteobacterium symbiont of Lucinoma myriamae
CATTACGGTTAGTGAACCGCCCATTGCGGACCCGCATGATGGGTGGTGTGGGGGCTGTAGGAGAGAAACCTGTGGCTACCCGATTTTAAAATAATACTAGTCCGCTCTTTTTGAAGTGAATCACGGTTTTATTGATATAAGTCAGTAAAATCCAAATTTGCTTAGCCAGAATAAAACATAAACATGACCCTATTGATAGCTGTGTCTATTGATAAAGATTAACGAGTTAAGTCTAGTGTTCTCAATGTGTAAGTCGTATTGCTAAGAATACATAACGACTTATTTTAAATAAGGAAATAATAATGCCAGCAAATAAAATTTTAAGCATTAATCAAGTGGTGGCCGGACTGACACTCTGTACGCTCTGTACGCTCACGCTAGCTATTCCCCCCGTCTATGGAGAGTCTCAAAGCTTAGATGAAAATACCGTTAAGCTGTTTGAAGCACACTTTGACACAGATACCGATGGCTTTACCTATGTTGACGATGCCTTTCGCAGCACCAATAATCCTGCTTATGCCCGAGGCATCTACACAGAAAAGCAAGGCTATAAGAGAAGCAGCGGCCTGAGAGTCGTAATTGGCGGCCGTGATAAAAAGACTATCGTCGATATGTCAGGTGGATGGGAGCGCTCATTTTCACTGGAAAAATCCGCATCGGTGACACTTTCTTTCAGATATCGATTAGCCCAGAACAAAAATTATGCTGTGGGTGCAATCAGTGAAGCTCTGGTGTCAATTGACGATAACCTGATGGGTCAGGATGGTTCCGATTACCTGGCACAGTTTGAAGGTGATGGCCTTGGCGGCAGAGGAAAAAATACACGCTGGAAACAGATCAGCCTTAATTTAGGTGAACTGTCCGCAGGCGAACATAGTCTGAAAATTGGCGGCTTTAACAATATAAAAACCAGTCGCAGACAAACGACTAATATCTATATCGATGATGTTGTTATGGAGAGTAACACCACCACTACGCCACCACCCACAGGTATCGGTACGAGTTTTATCATTCCTCCCGAGGATCCCACATTGTCGATTGACGGCATGGTGCAAATGGTCAGAGAAAAAGGAATTCATGATATCGAGACCCTGATGGCAGAACTGCCTGAGTCATTAAATGCCAGCTGGACACTGATGGAGAATTCTAATGGCTTACGAGATACATCAATTCAACACCCTAGCTTGATCATGTACGGAGCCGATGCCCGTTTCCTGCTTTCAGTAGGCACCAATTCGGCAGATCCGCTGAATGATATCCTGGAAATGGCTGAACTAAACCCAAAAACGGGGCAATGGAGTTTCAGTATTCTGGATTTTGGTAAAGCAACGCCTGAGTTAACCAAAGATGTCCCAATATGTCAGACTTGCCGGGTCGTTTGGGGAAACTGAAAACGACATGACCAACGCCCAGATATCGTTTGTGATGCAAGCCAAAAGCAAAGTGCTTAATAACAAGCGTTTGGATCACTTGATTTATCCATCGGATCATTCCATTCAGAATAACGGTACTATATATCATTCTAAGCGTAGCTATGGTTATGCCAATACCGCTTTCAATTTTGAGCTGGGAGTCGCTGTAGCCGATGGCATCGTCCAGCGTATGGAACATCATCCGGCCTGGAACGAGTTACGTTATGATGCTGTTGAAAGCCAATTATGTCGAGGTATGAATGAAAATTTCCCCGATAGAGCCGAAGTCATGGGTCGCCTTGATCTGAGCGCAGCTAATGATTTTCAGCTTGGAAACTTTCCCAATAACATCAATAGTCCATCCCCCGAGCGTTTTCTAGGAGAACCCTTTCGCTGGAATGGTGGTAGTACCTCTCTGGACAAGATTGTGAGCTATCGTATATTGGATAGAATTAAAAACGACGATCCACAGATGGCTGAAGCATTAGCGCCAGTCGAGGAGCTTATGACAAGAATGACTTCACACTGGTTTGATCTCCGTGGTGAAGAGCGGGCAAACTGGTTGCAGAGTGCTAGCCTTTATGAATGGGATTTTCGTCCGCAAAACATCTTCGAACCAGTTCGTCAGCAAGTGTGTGACTACCTGGCAACAAAACCGGGTGAAAATAACTAAGGAGGCAACACCTGTGGTGTCTTTGCCCCCTGAAGAAAAAGAGGGGGCAGATGCTAATAGAGGCTGCTTTAGAAAAATAGACTTTTATTAACTGTAACCACTGCCACCCTCTGCCATGTTTTTAAAACAAGTTCATTGAATCCAACAATCCCTTATCGCATTGCTTTAATTAGTCAGCCCTGAAAAACATATTATCTATTTGAAATGTAAGGAATTATCCCTATTTTTGAGTGACCA
>JAHXIM010000015.1 GCA_025655635.1 gamma proteobacterium symbiont of Lucinoma myriamae
ATGATTTTTGGTGGTAATATCATGATATTTCACTATAATTTCAATGGGTTATGATTATAGACCATTTTCAACTGATTTTTATAGGATTACGCATGACATCACTAACCTTAAGTTGAACCAGGTCACAGCCACGTAATTTACTATCAATTGCCACGTTGAATAACGCTAATTCATGAATATTGTTTTCCATTTGTAAGCGAATACGAATTTCCCAGATTTCCTTAAGTTTCAAGGCTGGTTTTTGGCCTAGAATCCTTCCTTTGTTCCACGGTATGCGTTGCTGAGAGTTGTTTATCCTAAATTAATCAGTTGAATCTACTGCGAGCGTCCAATGCACTGAATCTTCAAGACTTTCCAGAACATTTTGAACTCACCCGTAGGGTGACTACGAATAAATTCAAAATAACCTGTAAAACCTTGAATCTTCAGCACCTTGATTGCTCTCGCTACGACCCAACTGATTAATTTAGGTTTATTAGAGATTCCATAATATCTACCTCGTGTTATTAGTGTACTGACTTAATTATGGTTTAAATTTCATTAGTTGTCATTTGACAACTAATTTGCTATTCTGAACAAATGGCTAGAAAAAAACATCCCAATAAACACGTTGAAGAGTCGCTGCAATATGCCGAGTCTAAAGGCTGGAATATTGAAAAATCTTCTGGTCATGCACATAGTTGGGGAAAAATGTATTGTCCTGAGAACTCTTCTTTATGCAGAGACATTCTTTTTTGTATTAAAAGTATCTGGTCAACCCCTAGAAATCCACAACAACATGCCAGGGATATCAAGCGTGCTATTGACGGCTGTGTAATGAAAGAGGAAGAAGATGATGAATAGTTACCAATTTCAACTGATATTTTCGCTGTACTCTGATGAAGATGCCGAGCAATATCTTGATGCTTTGTTTGAGTCAGGCTGTGATGATGCTGTTATGGGTGTTGGGAAAAAAGGTTACTTAGCTGCAGATTTTACAAGAGAATCCTCTTCTGCTTTTGATGCGGTTAAAACGGCAATTAAAGGCATTACTCAGGCCATACCTCATGCTAAATTAATCAAAGCAGGGCCTTACATTGCCAATTTATCAGAAATGGCTCACCTGTTTGGGTGCACCAAACAAAATCTTAGTAAATATGCCCGTGGTGAGTCAGCCAATAACGAAACATTTCCTTGTTCAATTATTTCAGGAAAAGTGGATTACTGGTATGTACTGGATGTTGCTTTATGGTTTTATAAGCAAAGCAAATTGAATATTCAGGATAGTGATATCGATGTATTAAAAGCTATCCATGACTTAAATATCGCCATAGAAGAAATCAGAAATGAGTATGATCACAATAATGATTTCTTAAGTTTGGCAAAACAGGTTGCTGCATAGTGAATTGGTAGAAACTGGTGTATTGCAGCCATTCCAGACCTAAAAGTATGTAGATTTTAGGGGCTATTCAAAATAGTTATTAAGTACAAAGATCGGGCATATTTAATAATATTTCTGATGCCTAAAAGTGACTCATTTGGATAGGAGCAGTCATTTTTGTTCGGTACACATTTGACCTGCTATTCGCTAATCTTGAACCCAATTTCCACTTGAGTCACTCAAATCCTATTTTAATATAATTATTTCGTGATACAATAATAGAAAATTTGATACACAATTGACAATTTTCAGGAGAACTTATATGAAATCATCCATCTTAATTGCCACCTGTCTTTGGAGCCTTTTATTCCTTAGCGGCTGTGCTACGCCGCACACTATAACCTTAAAGGACGGTACTATCATTGAAACACCTGATAAACCAAAATTCAACCGGAAAACCGACTTTTATGAATACAAGGACTTAACTGGAAAAAAAGTACAACTCAATAAATCTAAAATTCTTAATGTCAAGGAGATGTAGGTAATCAGCCCTATTGCGAAGCGGTTTAGTCCTTGTACAAAATGCAGTAATTTTAGAATGTGTTATATGTCCCGTAAAAATTACTGCTCAGTGTCAGAACCGACCTAATTAATAAAAGACTGATATATCCGCAATACGCCCTTAGCATCTTAATAAGAAGCTACTAATTAATCCGCTTTGTACAAAGAGCGTTAATTTTAGAGTGGGTTTTATGCCCTGTTGAATCCACCGACGAAAGCACTAGTTCATAGTCCTGATAGTGAGCGTCAGCTATGAACTCTGGGTTCAACTGGTCGATGCAAGCATCATCCTTTCTTGATCCCCTCTATAAGTAGTCAGCCCTGAAAAACATATTATCTATTTGAAATGTAAGGAATTATCCCTATTTTTGAGTGACCAGATCGACCAGAAATGTTA
>JAHXIM010000166.1 GCA_025655635.1 gamma proteobacterium symbiont of Lucinoma myriamae
AAGGCTGCATACAGCGAATGGTGATCAGTCACCAATTAACTATGAAAATTCTCTAAAAAAAGTGTCCGGTTGGACTTGACCAGTACAGCGGTTTGAGAGCAGAATTAACCGTTTCAAAATACAGGGGTACATCTGCGGATATTAAAATAAATGATATTCCATATAACCTGATTTTTGAGTTCATGGAATTACTTAAAAAGCATAATACTCAAATGTGTGTATAATGAGAAAATATGATAATATTTTGCCCATCTTCTTAGCAGACTGTTAAGAGGATTTTTTTAATTATGGAAATAGAAAAAATGGCACGCTCAGAAACAATTTATGATAATCATCTTTTTAACACTTGGCTTGAGTATCGAAAGGAACGGGATAATAAAAGCCGAGCGGAAGTTATTAGAGATATAAATCTTCAACTTGGAAAAAAATATACTAATAGTCATATTGTCGAATTTCTGAGATTTCAAAAAAGCATTACTAATCAAATGTCACAAATGATAGATCAAGATTTGCCTGATATGGTGGGATGGTTATTTAAAAAGAAAGGCTATAATAATAAAAAAATTGATTACACAGATTTAGCCGAATATCTGAGAAGTTCAACAAAACGCCCATAGTGCTTTTGATTTTACCTTTCTTCAGGGCGAAGCCCTGCGAGCCTGTGTTTTATTTTCATTGAGGATAAACGGCTTATCGCAACGCATACATAATATTTCTAAACCTGGCTTCCCCCAAAGATTAACAGGTTTTCCCGTTTTACATACATGGGTATATTTTGCTCTACTCGTTTTATGTTGCTTCTCCCCCATTTCTATTAAGCCATTAATATTTTTTTCAGCTTCTTCCCTCTCTTCATCTTCCAGGTTTTCTATACCTTTTAATTCAACATTAATACCATGAAAGTCTGAACTTGTGATTAATTAATTTGTTACAAGCCTGAGAATAAGCTTTTTCTTCTATAATGAAATGACTGATCCGATCCCCTGTTTTTGCCCCTTCTGGCTTTCCTGTATCTGAAGGCATTAAACCGATAGAAATCATTTTTTCAACCCATTCTTTATTATGGTATCTTCCTCTGCCAGGTTTTCCATAATGTTCTTGCCATAGATGCACCATTTCATGAACTTGAGTTGAGAGGACTTCTTCAATTTTTCGGGTAATAAAGTATTGTGGATTCATGGCTATTTCGTCCATTGTTCGCCCCTCTTTATCGGCAAACTGAGAAGGGCTGAAATATCCGTGTGATTTTTTCTTTCTTTGAAGTGTGATTATACAGGCTGGCAATTGCCCATCAAAAAGCACTTGATTAAAATATTCATAGGACTTTTGAAGTTCTTCATAAACTATTGTTGTTGGTCTTTCCATGTTGATTTTTCCTTTTTGTATTTCAATCTCATTTCGCACGTGCGAAATATATTGTATTGCACAATACAATTATGCTTTTATTTGTCTTGGTTTATATCCAGTTATTTGAGATTGATTTTTTTTTGAGGAAGGGGCAAGATCAAGTAATTAAGCCACTGGGAAATTTTTTTGAAAAAAGACTCAAAAAACCATGCTATCCACTCAAATTAGAACCACCTTAATTTAGTCTAATTTTTTAATGCAGCCCTAATAACGCTACTATCATTATTTCAAAAGCAAAAGCAAAAAAATCGAAAAGCATCGTCGTACCGACTCCAGGGAGAGAGGTTTCGGGGGTGATTTAAGGCAGGATATGCAATAAGTAAACAATTGTGCTACAATTGAATTGCTACTAGCATCACCCCCGAAGTTTAGTTTTAGTTTAGCTTTCTCTTTTTTTTTACTTGGAATAAAAAAATGTCAAAAAATGGAAATTTAAGGTGTCGAATAGAAAAGAAGTATGAAGAAGACTTTAAAAAATTAGCAGGAGGTAAACCGTCTGAGCTTTTATATGAACTCGTAATAAAACATCTTAAAAAAAATAATGTTGAAATTAATAGTGAGAGTGGGGGAGAAGTAGAACTTAAATTCAATCCAATTCTGAATTGTCGATTGAGACAAAATGAGCTTGTTAAAGTAAATGAAGTTCTTCAGGCTGAAAGTAAAAAACCTTCAGAGTTTCTACTTGGCCTGGTCAGAGCAAGAATTAATAAAAGTCCTCACTTCAGTAAAGATGAATTAAATGAACTCAGACAAAGTAATAAACAATTAGTTGCTATTGGCAGAAATCTAAATCATGTACTGGTCAAGTCCAACCGGACACTTTTTTTAGAGAATTTTCATAGTTAATTGGTGACTGATCACCATTCGCTGTATGCAGCCTTTCA
>JAHXIM010000526.1 GCA_025655635.1 gamma proteobacterium symbiont of Lucinoma myriamae
TCCAGATTAATCATTTGCAGCCAGAGATGACCTTTTTCATCTTCAACCAATGCGATACGGCAGGGCATGAAGGCGGCATAAAGCGTATTGAACTGTACCATCTTCATAGCATCTTCCGGATTACAGAATTGAAAAATTTCCAGATGAGGTGGATTTAGACCACGTGCTTTCAATTCATCAGAAACCGGTAAATAGCCTACCTTTTTCATATTTAGCTCTTCTGCCTTCAGATTAATAGACATATGAGCATCGCGAACACTTACTCCTTTATCAAGCGGCATCTTTAATACTGAAATAGAAACATCAACCATATCAGGTGTGAGTTCTTCTTTTTGTATCAGGTCCTGGGCAACTGCAAGCTGCCCAAAAATTAACATTGAAGAAAATAAGCTTAAAACAATTAGTTTTGTACGTTTCATAATGTATCCTTTGAGCAAGTTAATTAGTCATCAAGTGTTGAAATAAAAGTCATAATGTCGATGATCTCTTCTTTGCTATAGTCATCAAAGGTTTCATCTTCTTCATCATTATGCAGGCGATCTTTGTTTTTAAAGAAATCAACCTGTCTCATCAGATATTCAGTATACTGCCAGGAAGTCGGCGGTGCTTTCTTTTTAGCTTTACCTTCAGCTTTTTTACCATGACAGGTTTTACAGTCACCCTTATATAATTTTTTACCTTTTTTGGCGTTACCAATATAAGTAGGAATAGTCAGAGTCGGTGCTTCTTTTTGAATATCAATGGAAGAAATATAAGAATAAAGATCATCTTTTTCTTTATCTGATAGTTTATCCAAACGACCAATGGTCAGCATAGCCGGATTATAGCGTTTATCAGAAACAAATAACTCATGCTGATGCATAAGATAATATTTCGGTAAACCACCAATTTTAGGGAAGTCGCCTCCCTTTACGCCCTGACCTACTTTACCATGGCATAGTGTACAAAATTTAAACAGTTTTTTTCCATTTTCTAAATCAGCCGAGTAGACATTTGAGCCAGAAAAAAGAAAGCAACTAATGATTATTAAATAAATAAGTTTAAATCTCACATCGTTCTCCTTTGGGTACTGCTTAGTTTTTATAGTTATTATTGTTAAAATTTATCCGTAAACTAAAGAATAAAAAACCAGCATTTAAAAGCCAGTGTTTATGGAATGGGCAGCTCATCAAATAAACTCATGACCTGTTGTTCATTTTGGTTTTGATCATCTCGAACAATGAGACGATGTAAAATAATTGATGGTAAAATCGCCTTAATATCATCAGGAATGACCATCTCACGGTTGTGAATAAATGCCCAGGCCTGTGCTGCTCTTAATAAGGCCAGACCGGCACGGGGTGATAAGCCGGTGAGAAAATATTGACTATGGCGGGAAAACTGCAGGATATCCTGCACATAATCAAGCAGAGCAGATGAAATATGCACCTCTCAGTTTGTCTGTCAGGATAACCTAAAACAATACGCATTAAAAATCGATCCAGCTGGGATTCCGGCAGAGGGAAAGTACCTGATTGAGTTTGTGGATTTTGGGTGGCAATGACAAAGAATTGATCATCCAGCTGATAGGTTTTACCATCCATGGTAATTTGCTGTTCTTCCATTGCTTCAAGCAGGGCGCTTTGTGTTTTAGCAGTGGCACGATTGATTTCATCGGCCAGTACCAGCTGACTAAACACTGGATCGGGGTGAAAACGAAATTCAGCAGTATTGCGATCAAAAATAGACACACCGATAATATCAGCAGGCAGCATATCACTGGTAAATTGAATGCGTGAATAATCCAGACCAAAGACTTTGGCTAATAAATGTGCCAGTGTGGTTTTACCCATACCGGGTAAATCTTCGATTAATAAATGGCCTTTGGATAATAAACAGGCAATGGCCAGCTTAATCTGCTCTTCTTTACCGGATATAATGGTATTTGCTGTTTGTAGTAGCGGGCTAAACATTTAGGATGGTTCTCCTTCATTCTTGCTTAAACAAGAGTTACTTAATAAGACTGATATCCAACGTGTATTTTCTTGACTGTCCATAATAATTTTAAAGCTCATGGTGAGAGGAACGGACAGGAACATACCAATGGGGCCAAGCAGCCACCCCCAGAAAACCAATGATAGAAATACTACCAGTGTTGACAATCCCAGACTATGCCCCATCAGTTTAGGCTCCATAAAACTGCCGATAAGGCTATTCATCCTATAAAAATCAGTTGAAAATGGTCTATAATCATAACCCATTGAAATTATAGTGAAATATCATGATATTACCACCAAAAATCATT
>JAHXIM010000457.1 GCA_025655635.1 gamma proteobacterium symbiont of Lucinoma myriamae
AAGAGTAGACAAACGAAATCGCTGGAATAGACCCAAGTACAATATGGCTTACAAAAGAGTGGGTTGAATCCTTAAGTTAATGGCATTGATGGGTGCAAAGTAGGCATAAAGCGGATCAACCTGATTGATGGTGGTCAGCAATGTGGACTCATTTTTACCAACAAGGTTGCCTATATCTACCAGGCGACGACTCGCCTGACCATCAATCGGTGCTCTGACAATAGTGTAGCTCAGCATCAATTCTGCCTGGGCAATCTTGGCATCATCATATGTAATATCTGCTTCAAATGCTTCAACCTGAGCTTGATAGGATTCTAGAGTTGCCTGAGGAGCCAGGCCTTCTTTGGCCAGAATGGTGTAGCGTCTAACATCGGCTCTGGCAAGTTTTAGTGCCGCTAAATCACGATTTTTTTTCGCTTTATGTAATTCCAGTTCAGCTATATAGTCAGTCTGCTCAATTTTAAACAGTTTCTGACCTTTTTTTATAGTTTCACCATCTTCATAATAAACTTCTTCCAGGATACCAGAGACACGAGCAGTGACTTGTTGCGAAGAGCTGGCTTTTGTTCTACCGGTATAAGGCATCCAGATAGGAATATTTTTATTTTCCATGATCACCACTTCAACAGGAAGTGGTGGTGCTTCTTTGGGGGCTTGTTGTTGTTTTTGCTCATCACATCCTGCAAGAGCAAAAAATAAAGTAGCAATAAATAAAACAGGTGAAACGTATAAAAAAGTCCTTAACATCGTTAATCCTAAAAATTTTATTCCATTATATATAAATTCAACTTAAGAATGTGTAATTTTCTCTTAAGGAATCTCTTAATTACACCTCTTCACGATATTTTACTTTAAACAAATTGAGTCCAGAATAGCTTTAAAGGTTTCTGAACAAAATAACGGCCTGCAAGTTCAGTCTATGTATTTTCATTATACTAAAGCATTGGAATTAAACTTACTGCCTGTAACAGCAAGTTCATCTTCATGACCTTTTAGCACATCGAAGGAGTCAGCCATAAAGAACACAGGTAGACAAAATAATAGAGCTATAGATAAAAATAGTCACCATGCTTTTGCATAAACCTGACAATATAAATATTTTTAAGTAAACATTAGATTAGAAGATAAATTATAACCAATAAAATCTATCAGCTAAATAAAATTTATCGTTGTCTCTTTGCTAAGAGACAAAAAGAAAGTATGACAAAAACCCATTTTATAATACTAGCTCGGTCGATCAGCAGACTGTCTCATTTTTCTTTCAAGATTTCATCAGGCAAAGCGAAAGGGCTGGCACCGTATAATGGTGCCATAAATACTATACCTGCACCAGGCTTATCAAGCCCTGCTTTGCGAAAAATAAAATCAAATAATTCATCCGCTTTAGATTGTGATACAACGACCTCAATCAAGTGTGCAAAGTGAGGTTGTGGAAGCGTACCTGCTTTCGTCCTGGCTTCAAATAAAGAAGCGTAGCCACGACAGTTAATACTATTAGCACGAGTAATCTGCTGCTCATCATAAAGTGCCTGCAGCAGCTCTCTTTCAGCTTTTTCATTGTTTACAATGCAAGAAATTAGTTTAACCGCTTCGCGGGGTACACGACTGTCACTATGATCTTCAGGATTAATATTAACCATGACCATTATCCATTGCTATCTTCAGAAGAATTGAGAAAGTTTTCCGGCAAGTAGGTTGCCAACTTTTCCAGCTGAGTAATGTACATAAACCCCTTACCGGGTGTATCAAGATCAGCCGCCAGATAAAGCGCATCAAAAACAATGTCCCTTTGTTCAGCTGAAACAAGTACACTCACAACATCTTTTTCAGTTTCAACAGCAACCCCCAAAAGGCCAAACAACTCACGCGCTCCAGTTCCTTTTGCATGATAGAGTCTTGCACCAAGGGAAACGCCCAGTTCACGAGCAGCCTTTAATATAACATCACCAAGCCCCTCCTGAACAACACAAGTAATCTGTGAGACATCCGTTAAATAGACAATATTTTTTACACTCATATGATGCTCGGTGCCTCCTGTTCATGAAATAATGAATTAATCTGAGTGGTCTGCGATGTTTGCAATTTGTCCTGGTACTGAGCCCAGAGTCCCGTGACCATGACACTGATAATTGGTCCGATTGAAGCAAGACAGAGAATACCAAAACCCTCTGCTGCATTCATCGCTCCGCCAATACCTATACCCGTGATCAATGAAAGTGCTTGATTTTTATATAAATAGGGATCAAGATTAGCACATGACGCAACTAACCCTAACAGCCCCTCA
>JAHXIM010000178.1 GCA_025655635.1 gamma proteobacterium symbiont of Lucinoma myriamae
ATTTTTATAGGATGAAGCACTCGATCAATTTATGCCATGGAATTTAACTGAAAAAATTCAGCCCTTAAATAAAGTGGCATGATCCGTCAACATGGGAAGTTTTGACGTATACGAATAATGTCATTAAAAAGGTATCAGAGCCTTATTCTTTTAATGATACTCAAACTTTTATCAGCTGTAGTTTAGGTATTGCTCTTTTTCCACAGGATGGTGAAACAACCAATACTCTTGTAAAATACTCTGATTTGGCTATGTACCACGCTAAAGAAAATGGCAAGAACTCGTATCATTTTTATAATAATTCACTCTATGAGAAAAAAGCCAAAAAATTTATTTTGGCCACCGCATTAAAAACTGCAATTGATAAGAATGAACTCTACCTTGTCTATCAACCACAAGTGAGCTGTCAGGATGAACAGATTTCCAGTATGGAGGTATTACTACGTTGGAATAGTCAGCAGTTTGGTCCTGTACCTGTCGGTAAATTTATCCCCCTTGCTGAAGAATCACAGCAAATTCTGGAGCTGGAATTAACTGAATCAGCTCTCATGACTAATACGCAGGAAAGCATTAATAAACTCATCCACCTGAAATCCCTGGGCATTAAACTCTCTATTGATGATTTTGGTACGGGTTATTCTTCCATGAGCTACCTGAAACAACTCCCCATTGATACCTTAAAAATTGATAAAAGTTTTATTGATGGTATACCTGATGATCAAAATAATACCGTCATCACCAAGGCAATTATTGAACTTGCACATCAATTTAATCTGGAAACAATTGCCGAAGGTGTGGAATACAAACATCAGCTTGATTTCTTAAAAACAACCAGCTGTCATTATATTCAAGGGTATTATTTTTACAAACCTATGAAAGCCGATGACTTCGAAAAACAATTTGTATTGGCTTCTGACTCACAATAATTTATCTGGCACATTTTATGCTTATATTATATATAAGAGTTATACATAATAGTAATGATATGAGAGTGCATTATGCAGATTCACAATACAGACAATCAGCCTTTTTTAGTTGACAAACCCACTAACAGCAGCCTTTCAGGCAGCTCTGATTTTGCAAGTCAATTGCACAAACTTTCTTCTATGAGTCAAAAAACAGACACGAACTCATCTCATTCCGTGCAACATGAACAAGACAATAGCATCAAATTGGGCTCATTATCAGGAAAAAACACAACTGTTGCTCAGCTTTTACTTGCCAATCCTCAACTTAAAGCCAGTACCTGGTCTATTATTCACAATCCAATCCCTGATAATAATCGCATTCTCTCAAAAAAACTGGATGATGCAGTCAAACCCTTTATGGGGACTGATTATAAGGATATTGATTGTTATACTCTTGTCGTTAACGGCCTGAAAAATATGGGGGTTCGCTATAGTGGACAAGATAGCTTGAGTAAACAGTTAATACACAGGGCTCACATTGAAGGCCTGGCCAATAACGCCTATTTTACTGGTGAGGGTATTACCGAAGCAATGGGTAAAAAAATCTATACTCATTCAATTTCACGGGTCAGTAATATTGAACAACAAAGCAAAGACATCTTTAAAGAAATGCAAGGTCTAATGAAAAAAGGAGATATTCTCTCCTTTTCATTACAAACTAAAGGACACACCGGAGTCATTTCACAAAATCAAAAACAATGGACTTATATCAACTCTGGACGCCTGGACCATTCAATTAGTCAAAATTCGCCCAGACATGGTGTAGGTGAAGAAACGTTGTTAAGCGAAATTAACAACTGGATAAAATTAGCACACAAGCGCAATGAATCCCTGCAAATCACTATTGGCAGACTGGATACGCAAAAATTTGTTTAGCATTTGTGGACTAATAATAAAGTATCATACTAAAGCAGTCATAAGCTATTGATTTTATATTCAGTAAAATTCATTAATTTGGTTAAAGTATCACCCTCTTAAATAAATTATTAATAAACAACACCTTAAAAAATCTTTTTGATTTTTTAATTCTACTATACCTAAATAAGTTATGAAAATATAGTCACCCATTTATGTAGGGTAATTTGTCATAGATGTTAGCATACAATATTGTTAAATCATTCATTAAATTTAAAAGCTCATGTGACTCCATAGGAATGTATCTGCCATTTGTATCAAGTCTGAGAGAATTCGAAATTCCCCTAAATTTTGTTGTTTTACTATATAGTCAGCCCTGAAAAACATATTATCTATTTGGAATGTAAGGAATTATCCCTATTTTTGAGTGACCAGATCGACCAGAAATGTTATAATAA
>JAHXIM010000121.1 GCA_025655635.1 gamma proteobacterium symbiont of Lucinoma myriamae
TGCTCCAGCCTAGAGAAAAACAGTTCAATTATGAGAAGTTTGGTGCTGGATATTATGTCGTTGCATGGGCTACTGCGTTTTTTAGGATTACGTGCTCTGAATAAACGCGTATTCACGGTATTCATATTCAACTTTAATAATTGCGCAATCTCACTGGTTTTATAACCACCTAGGGTTTGCAGAAGTAATGGCTCTCTATATTCAATGTCAAGATTGTGTATTGCCTGATGTAATTGTTGTTTTTCTAGCGATTGTTCCGGGCTTAGATTAGCCTAGTCTTCAACAACCACATTTTCAATATCAACAAGATCAAAACTTTTTCGTTCAAAACGGCGGGCATTTTCCCGACGCAGGATAGTAATGAGCCAGCTTTTAGCTTTTTTCTCATCTTCCAGATTGTCCAATGCTTTCCAGGCTCTTAAAAAAGTCTCCTGAACCAGATCATCGGCAACAGAATGATTGCTGCATAACCAATAGGCAAAACGGTAAAGATCATTGGAATAGGCCCTGGCCAGTGTATCAAAACGTTTTTGCCTGCTTACCCCCTCATAGACCGGAGTTTTAGAGGTTTTATTTCCATTTGTTAACTTTTTTATAGTAAACATAATTAATTCACAAGGTTTTTTATAAGGTTTATCTTGATAATCTATTAGCAGTTTAAAATAATCGTTCTGCTTTAGATACTTCGGAAACTACCTATTTATGTTAATGAGCAGTATCTCTTACTATAGCTGAACACTTTATTAATAAGAAAATTATAAATTTAAAGTGAAATTTTTTTATTCCTCATCAGGTCTAGTAAAGTAAGCCAATCACTGGTACATTTTATTTGGGGTTTTTAACCTGATAATGACTTTGAAGAATGCTAAATGATTAGAATCTTCTTTTTACATCCATTAACCTATAAGGAAACAAAAATGGGAAACACTAAAAAAACAGCACTGATCAGTTTGTTCGCACTTGCTTTTGCAACTCTTGGTGCAACTGCTCATGCCGGAAAGCCTGGTTTTGAAAAATGTCAGGGTATTGCTAAAGCGGGTATGAATGATTGTGGTACCAGCAAGCACGCTTGTGCGGGTATGGCTAAGACAGATGCTGATCCTGATGAGTGGGTTTATGTTCCAGAAGGCACTTGTGCTAAGATTGCTGGAAATAAAGGCAAGAAATAAGATATATCGTCTTATGAAAGAGTATCAGGCTAAAGTCTGGTACTCTTTTTTTTATCCTTTTTTTTTTACAAAATGAAGATGACTTGTTTTTGTAAGTTTATATTTTTAATGAATAATTATGATACTTGCAAGTAACTACCCGTATTAAACACATTGAATAAGACATAATAAAAATGATAAAAAAAATTCTGTTTACACGTAATGATATGATGCTTCATGGCTTTGATATTATGGTACGTCTGTATCTATTGAAAGTTTTTTTTCAATCAGGACTGACCAAAATTCAATCATGGCAATCAACAATTGATCTCTTTTCCTATGAGTATTCCGTACCGCTCTTACCTCCAGAAATAGCGGCAATCATGGGTGCAGGTGGTGAATTAATCCTTCCGGTTTTACTGTTAGCAGGCTTAATGACTCGTCCTGCCGCCATCGGTCTTTTTGTGTTAAATGCTGTTGCAGCCTATGCCTATGCGTTGACAGATTTTTATAACTTTACGGGTATGCTGGATCATATCTTATGGGGTTTAATGATTCTGGTTTATGTTTTATATGGTCCGTCTCCTTTATCAATTGACAGTTTATTGTCTAAAAAAATGAATAACTCAGACTAACTAAAATGGTTTCTCAAGGAAGAGAAACTTCCATGTTGTTACCTTCATATTGATGCACACTGTCATTCCCTCTGATAATGACTGTTTTAATGTTGGACGGCAGTGTAGTGCTTAAAGAGCGCGTAAATGGCTGCTCGTTAACATGAGGATGATGTAAAGTTCTTGTTGCCAGAATATTCCCCTCAGTATCTAAAATTTCCCATCGGTTGGCATAATGCTCCCAACCTTTATCATCATGCAGCAAGGTTACGTGGAACAGATAACGTTGAGCACCCTGTGGTGTGATGTCCACATCAACAACTTTAACTTGATCAGCAAGCGTGATGCTGCTGTATATTAACAAAGAGCCAAATAAAAAACTAAGAAAAAGAGGTTTCATGAGTCTGTCCTATAGAAATGATATGAATAATTAGTCAGCCCTGAAAAACATATTATCTATTTGAAATGTAAGGAATTATCCCTATTTTTGAGTGACCAGATCGACCAGAAATGTTA
>JAHXIM010000188.1 GCA_025655635.1 gamma proteobacterium symbiont of Lucinoma myriamae
AATGATTTTTGGTGGTAATATCATAATATTTCACTATAATTTCAATGGGTTATGATTATAGACCATTTTCAACTGATTTTTATAGGATAATGGTTTCAACTGAAATACCCGTAATAGAAGCAGCCCATTCAGGCGTATAATCTTTAACACGGTCTACCAGCAACTGAAAAGCAGGTTTCACCGGCGTACCATCTTCAAGTTGAAACTCACCTAATAAGTAAGGATCTGCATCTTCGGTATGTGTCTTAACTGCACCATTAACATGGCGATCCCACCACAATTTATTTTGCGCATCAACACAGGAATCGTTAATTTCAGCTTCACCCTGACGAATAAATAAACCTTCCTCATTACTATCTGTATCAATATTCACCAGTTCAGCAGAATTGGTATATTGGATCAAAAAGTCACGGTCATATAGACCCTGCTGAATAATTTCATTGATGATAGCGAGTATTAAGGCACCATCAGTACCCGGCTTAATGGGCACCCATTCATCGGCAATGGCAGAATAACCGGAGCGAATGGGGTTAATGGAGATAAAGCGGCCGCCATTGCGCTTAAATTCAGACAGCTGCATTTTTAGGGGATTGGAATGATGATCTTCTGCTGTACCAAACATAATAAACAGCTTGGAACATTCCAGATCAGGTCCGCCAAATTCCCAGAATGAACCGCCAATGGTGTAGATCATGCCCGCCGCCATATTGACTGAGCAAAAGTCGCCATGAGCAGCATAATTTGGTGTACCAAACTGTTTGGCAAATAGTCCGGTCAGAGCCTGCATTTGATCACGACCGGTAAACAGAGCAAATTTCTTTGGATCAGTGGCGCGAATCTCTGATAGACGCTGTTCCATCATATCATAGGCTTCATCCCAGGAGATTTCTTCAAAGTCATTATCTCCCCGCTCGGCACCTTTTCTGCGGCGCATAGGTTTGGTCAGACGTGCCGGTGAATACTGCTTCATAATACCCGATGAACTTTTAGCACAGATAACCCCTTTATTTAAAGGATGGTCCGGATTACCCTGAATATATCTGACTTCACCATTTTTCAGGGTGACACGAATACCACAACGACAGGCACACATATAACAGGTCGTATTTTTGACCTCAATATGATCGTTAGAATCAGTTGCTACATTATTCTCTGAGTGCATTCAGATAAAACCTCTTTAAACGCCATTGAAAAATCCAAATTAGTATTTTATTATAATATACTAATTTGTTCTACTATTGACATAAATCAATGCATGATACTACCACCAAAGAGTTAATTTAATGCATATGCTGCGACTTTCTCTATTACTTTTGGGTAGCATTAAAAAATAACCTGGAATACGACAATCGCTTATTTATTTTGTTAAAATTTACCCATCTATCACATCAAGAGTAAGTAAAAAGTGACATCCCATTCTCAATATTCTGAACGCTTTGCCGGTATTCAACGCCTTTACGGCACAAACAAGGCAAAGGTTATTCCTACTTTACATATTTGTGTCATTGGCATTGGCGGTGTGGGTTCATGGGCTGTTGAAGCCTTAGCCCGTTCTGGTATCGGGGAAATTACATTGATTGATAATGATGATATTACCCTGTCTAATATGAACCGGCAAATTCATACTCTGGAGAAAACCATAAACCAGTCAAAAGTTCTGGCCATGCAGGAAAGAGTATTACAAATCAATCCTGAGTGTCGTTGTCATGCTATTGATGATCTGGTCACCCAAAACAATCTGAGCAAATACTTTTCTCAGGACTCTCCTTTTGATTATGTGATTGATGCCATTGACAGTGCCAAACATAAAAGTGCGCTGATTTATTATTGCAGACGAAATAAAATTCCAATTATTACCACTGGTGGTGCAGGCGGTCTGGTTGATCCTACAGCGATACAAATTAAAGACTTAAGTAAAACTCATAATGATCCTCTGGCCGCTAATGTACGTTCTCAATTACGCTATAATTATAATTTTTCCCGTAATACTAAAAGGCGTTTTGGCATAGAATGTGTTTTTTCTACTGAACAGCAAATGTATCCACAGGCAGATGGCAGTATCGGTCAGCAAAAGCCCGAGTCCAAAGGTGTCACTCTGGACTGTAACTTTGGTTATGGCTCATCCAGTTGTGTGACCTCTGTTTTTGGCTTTATCGCCGCTGCACGGGCTATTGAAAAAGCATTAATTAGTCGATCCTGAAAAAAGATAATCATCATGAATCGATAGATTATCGTACAACATTAATTGTAATTTTATTGTTCCTGATCAAAT
>JAHXIM010000053.1 GCA_025655635.1 gamma proteobacterium symbiont of Lucinoma myriamae
GCTTCGTTTTACTTGCTTGTTCACTTTTTAATCCTCAATTTCATTTAGTTTATATGAAATTGAGTGTCCTGGTTAGTGTAACCACATCAAGATGCCTATCGTACAGAACGTCAGAGCCAAATGATGAACATGGATCAAGCAGAAAAAAAATCACGTTATAGAGATATGGGAGCAAGCGGTAGTAATACTATGGAGCAACCAGAAAGAAATTCACGTTTTAGAGATATGGGAGCAAGCGGCAAAAAAAATATGGAAAACAGTGGACAAAACCGTTCACGTAAACGTGATGGTTCAGGCGGCGGCAAGCAGCATCGTTCTGGACAAGGTAATGGCTCTGGCAGCGGCAATCAGTATCGCTATGGACAAGGTAATGATACTGGAAGCGGCAGTCAGTATCGCTCAGGACAAAATAGTACGTCTGGCGGCGGACGCCAGGGCGGCGGCGCTCGTTATGGTAGTGGTAGACGCTAAGAAATAGTACTATGGCAAGTAAAATTTTATAACTGTTGGAGATTGTATCTTGTCTAATAAGCGTTGGGTTTTCTTTATTCCGGTCATTCTTGGCATCATTGTCATTGTGTTGTTAAAACAAAACAGCCCTGAACCAAAGCAAAATCCTGCGCAAGAGATGACCAAAGCAGTCAGAATACTTTCTCTTCCTCAGTTAAGTGTTACTCCAATAGCAATTGGCTATGGTACCGTTCGTCCTGTTTCAACCTGGGAAGCTATTGCCCAGGTTGAAGGCATCATTTTAGAAAAGAACTCTAAGTTTGCCAAGGGTGCTATCATCAAAAAAGGCAGCATACTATTTCAAATTGATCCGGTTGATTATGAATTAAATATTACCCAGATTAAGTCAGATATTCTTGCCACTCAAGCCCAGATGGAAGAGTTGGACACGAAGCTGGAAAATACTCAGGCTTCTTTAGCCATTGAAAAAAAATCACTTGAACTCATTAAGAATGAATTAACACGATTAAAAAAACTACTTAAGAAAAGCAGTGTCAGCCACTCTGATTTTGAGGCTCAGGAACGAAACATGCTGACGCAACAGCAAAGTGTTTTATCGCAAAGCAATTCATTAAAATTAATTCCCAGTCAAAAAGCATTGCTTGATGCACAACTGCAGCAGAAACAGTCACAACTCAAACGAGCACAACGTGATTTACAAAATACCTAAATTACCATGCCCTTCACGGGACGTATATCCAGCGATAATGTTGAAGTTGCTCAATATGTGCGTATTGGTAATACCTTAACTGCTGCCGATGCTTTAGATAAAGCAGAAATTGAAGTACTAATCCCCATCGGTTATTTTCGAGGTTTAATACGCTCAGATAAGAAAATCAACCTTGTTGAGCATGCTGTAAAAGAGCAGCATAACGGGTTAGGCATTAAAGCTCAGGTGGTCTTAAAAGAAGGCATGCTAAGCACTGTCTGGGAGGCAAAGTTTTCCAGAATAACAGATACGCTTGATCCTAAAACACGTACTATTGGTGTTATTGTCGAAGTTGATAATCCATACGACTCGGTCACTCCCGGCAGTAAACCTCCACTGATTAAAGGCTTCTTTGTAGAAGTCCACCTGCACGGTACTCCACGACCTGACAGCTTAATCGTACCTCGTTCAGCATTACACAATCAGCAGCTTTATCTGGTAAATGAGCAAAATCGGCTGGAAATTAAAAAAGTCCAGATTGAACTTTTTCAACCTGAATTTGCCGTCATAAAGAACATTAAGCAAGATGATACCAGGAAGCTGATATCAGCGGGTGATAAGATCGTTATTTCTGATCTGGTTCCTGCAATTGAAGGCATGCTGTTAGCACCACAAGAGGATAAAGAAACGACTCAACATCTGATGAGTCGTGTTAAGGGAGCTCAATAATGCTCGCTTTCTTTACCCGTCACCCCACTGTTGGGAATTTATTAATGCTGCTGTTAGTTGCAGTCGGCATGATGTCCCTACCCTCTTTAAAACGTGAAACATTTCCTGAATTTGCTGCAGAAAAAGTCGAGATCCGGATTATTTATCCCGGTGCCAGCACCGAAGATGTCGAAGAAGCCATATGCCAGCGAGTGGAAGATGCCATTGATGGAATCAATGATGTCGAAGAAGTCATTTGTATTGCCCGAGAAGGCATTAGTACAACCACAGTTGAAATGGTCGAAAAAGGTGATATTTCCCGTTTTCTGGATGATGTCAAAAGTGAAATTGAAGCGATTGCTAATTTTCCTGAAGAAGTGGAATTGCCCGTTATA
>JAHXIM010000008.1 GCA_025655635.1 gamma proteobacterium symbiont of Lucinoma myriamae
AAAGGCTGCATACAGCGAATGGTGATCAGTCACCAATTAACTATGAAAATTCTCTAAAAAAAGTGTCCGGTTGGACTTGACCAGTACAGTTCATCTCGATATAGTAAAAGGCCATTGAAGTTTTATAGGTTCAAGCGCCGAGGAGATGACTTGCTTCAAATTGAGCTAAATGAAATGGATGGAGATTACTGGGAAAATGAGTCTGAATTAGATTCCAGAATTACAGTTGGGGAATTACGAGATCATTTAATCGAATGGAAGCCAACAGATTCAATTACATTTGGTTCAACCATGACTGATGCAACACCTCTGTATTCCAATAACCCTTCGGCAGTTTTTTCGTTAAATCTCGATCAATCGGAGTAATGTTATAACAAGTGTGTCAACGAGGATAAGTTTACGCTCTGGCTTTTGTACATTCGCTGCGTTCAATTTCACACAAAATCCTCCACTGCAACTTGCCTGTTACACAGGTGTTAGCTCAAAAATTATTAACCATTAGGATATATTATTTATGAAATTAGATATTGGTGACTTTCTTCAAATGAAAAATACCAAGCCCATTTCTATGTTAACGGCTTATACTACCCCAGTAGCTCGATGCCTAGAAAAAGCAGGAATACCTATCATTCTTGTCGGTGATACAGTTGGCATGGTTGAAATGGGTTTTGATAGTACCCGCGAAGTTACAATAGAACATATGGAATATCATGTTGGCGCTGTTCGCCGTGGTGCTGAAAACACACACATTATAGGGGATCTTCCTTACAACACATATATAGATCCCAATATTGCTTTATTGAATGCAAAAAGATTAATTGCTGCTGGGGCAGATAGCGTGAAATTGGAAGGCCCTAAACTTGAAGTAATAGCTCACCTAGTAAAAAATGAAATACCCGTAGTTGGGCATACAGGGTTAACACCACAAACGGCTAAAAATTTTAAAAAGGTGGGGAATAGTCTCAGTGAAGCGCAGAGAATAAAAGAAGAAGCTATTGCAATTCAGCAGTCGGGAGCATTTATGCTTGTTCTTGAGCATATTCCATATAATCTTGCTCATGAAATAACTGCACTCCTACCTATCCCAATTATAGGTATAGGTGCTGGTCCAGATTGCGATGGCCAAGTATTGGTAATTAATGATGCTATTGGTTTAGGAGATTACTGGCCACCATTTTCTAAACAATATGCACATGTTACTCAAACAATAAATGAGGTTGTAAAGTTATTTAGAAAAGAAGTTATGTCCAAGGAATATCCAAATAATATTATAAATATCACAGCCTCAAGTAAGAGCTAACAAGAGAAGTTCGCTCGGACGGCGAATATTAGGCGAAATTAACTCCTGCGTCGTTCTGCTTTTTATTTGGTGATTTACAACGTTGATGATATAAAAAATGAATAAATTCAAGATATTTGTACTGGGAATTACAGTTTATCTATCAAAAGATCTATTCTTTAAAATTGGTGAAAATTGGTTTGATGAGCTCAAGGATAGAGATAATTTTGAAGATCGAGTAAATGTTTTAAGGAAAAGCTTTTGGAGATCATTTTTCTTGGTATCGCTCGTTATTGGTTTATCTGTTTGCTATTTAGTTCAATCGGAGCGTACCGTTTTAGATAATCAGTTATTACTTCGAATGACTGCAATAGTCATAGCTTTAACTGCTTCTCTTGGTCGAGGGGGTTGGAATATACAAAGTTTTAAGGGCAAGACAGTAATTGAACGTATAGATCGTGGCATGTTTGTCCTTTCACAGTTAGGTGCCACTGTAATATTACTGTTTGCATTAACTTTGAATTAGGGGTTTAGTGCACATCCCCTCCAAATTAACCTTAGACACAAAATTGACCTAATTTAGCTATGATAATGCCTTTTCAATAACTGTGGGTGAGTAATAAGGTTTCATACTATGTAATAAAGTATCATACTGAGTAATAAAGATTCATACTAGAAATCGTCAAAATGAACGGTTTGACCTTTTCAGCCTTTCGAGACAACTGAGATTAATTCTCAATTTTCCAGATAACAGAAATTTAGATTTCTGATTCAGCAATCAATTATACATTTTTTTAGTGATACCGTGGTAATTACAAAAATTTCTCTCAATCAATATCTGATACAATAACTTTTCCCGATTTGCTATAGTTTGTACTGGTCAAGTCCAACCGGACACTTTTTTTAGAGAATTTTCATAGTTAATTGGTGACTGATCACCATTCGCTGTATGCAGCCTT
>JAHXIM010000084.1 GCA_025655635.1 gamma proteobacterium symbiont of Lucinoma myriamae
ATTATACCAATTATGAAGTAAAATCAGTGTCAGGGGATCTGGGTTCCAGATATGGTTAATATTTTTTTCTTCATTTTTCAATTCATACCAAACGTGTCCATTGAGGATATTCGGAGTTTCACCAAGAAGTGAAAAAAATATTGTCAATAAATCTTCACGTAAAAGAGCTCCAAACCTGACCACTGAAAAAAATATTTGCCCAGCCTGGATTTCCAGGCAATCTATTTTTTTTTCTAGTGAGCTAATAAAGGTTTTATCCATTTTTGATAAATTACAAAGTTCTTTTGCAAGATCAACTGTAATTCTGGCGCTCGGACGGTTGATTCGAGTAATAGAAATCCCGGGGTTTTCATCACTATTTATAGCACCAGAATCAACCAGTAACTTATTTAGTTGTTTTATTCCATAATTTGCTTCATCAGCACCCACTTTTAATAATAATCTAAAAAATATTTGTTCAAAGTCATCCTTGCTGATCTTGTCACCTGTTTTAAACTCTTTATCTACAATTTTGGGGATAACATCTTTTACAATTTCCTGTAAATTTTTATCCAGCTCAAAAAAATTCAAACGTTTAACCCTTCTATAATATCCAGACCTATTTCTTTTTTTATCTGAGTAAGACCAGAAATTATCTCAACACTGATTTCTTGAAAAGATCTTGTTGCACAAGCCCCCCAAAACGGTTCACCTCGGCTCGCATGGCCAAGCATAGTATCAACCGCATGAGCAGATACTCCCTGTTCTAATAATAATGTTCTCAATAATTTTCGATTTGAGTTTAAAGGTAAGTCAGTTACATCTGTTAAAAGTTGACTTACGCAACTGGGGCGTACATGTTTCCACAAACCTTTTTCATTTAAAAAAAAGACAAATGGCGATTGTTCATCAAGTCGAAGTTCAATTGTTGATGAAGGATTCAAGGCGGCCAATCGAACCAGAACTGCATGACGATGATTTTTATAAGCATCTGAAAATTTAACAATTAAAGGATGTAGTGGAATAATTCGCGTATGAAACTGATCATCGGAGTCTTTGTCACGAAAAACAGCAATTTTAAGCTCTGAATTAATAGATTCTGGTGGGCTTATAACCGCTCGAATACCGGTGAGGAAGCCTTGGGAGTATACACAATACGCGGTATAAAAATTATGGAAATCAATCCAGGAAAAATGTTCATCAAGTAGTTTTTCTCGAAGCTCTTTTAGTTGTTTATCTAATTTTATCAAAACTTGTTTAACATGCTCAGTCTCTGGGCAATATCGTGCACCAAGGAAAGTATCATTGATGTCGATATTTATCTCAAGGGTATTATTAGACTCAATTGAATTTAATACACTCTGGCATATATCTTTGTACATATATCGATAATGATTGAAGGATAATGCTGTGTAATATCTTCTGGCTGAACTTGAACTCAGAAATTTTGAAAATAGGTATGTGGCTTGTGTTGCTTCATATTTTCCTGCTGCAACTAATGTCATATATCGTTCAACTCTTGAAATGGTGAGACGACTATCTGTATTTGAAAAAAGTTTTCTTAGCTCTTTTTTGGGGTCATTGATATTCTCAAATGGAAAATCTGGTGGCTCACCATCATAAATAGCATTAAAATTTTCATGAAATTTCAGTAAATCAGGCAACCTAAGACACTGCTGTTCCTCTGTATCCCTATTCACAATACCAAACATATCATTATGAGTTTTTTTTAGTTCAAGAGAATAAATTGGTATTAACCATTCTTTTTTTTCTAAATCATAAGCAATAGTTTCTTCATGAGCCTCATACTGGTATTCCCCCCCATTTAACTATCTGCAAACTTCTTGTCCGATCAACATTACTACTTGTTTCAAAAACACACCGGATAAATAATGCTAGTAATAAATTTTCACTATTGTATGTATCTGTATTTAAAAATCTCAGCAACTCATAAAGTTTATAAAGATCATGATCATTTAGTAACTGTGTACTTTGTGGAAGATATTGATTCTGAAGTTCAATACGTTTTGCTGCACCTCTGGCTCTCAATGCATCATTAAAAGCTTGGGCAAATGCAGGAATGGCTTGATGGCGGACAAAAATAAATTCATAAGATTTATCAGCTTCCTCTGGTTCTACACCTAATTCTGCAAGCTCCTGACGTTCTGACTCATCCTTGAGTGTCTGTTTAATAGAATAAATTTCTGGGTGTTCTGTATCATCATCAGGATCTCCCATCACTTTCACTTGGCAATAT
>JAHXIM010000327.1 GCA_025655635.1 gamma proteobacterium symbiont of Lucinoma myriamae
TCATTACGGTTAGTGAACCGCCCATTGCGGACCCGCATGATGGGTGGTGTGGGGGCTGTAGGAGAGAAACCTGTGGCTACCCGATTAAATAAAATAATATCAATTAAGAGTATTTTAAAGTGGAAGAACACGTTGGGCAACTCTGGGATAAACTGATTACTTCAGTCTTTGATCGAAGTTATAAACACGCAATGGTAACACTATCAGATATCAGCAAGCCATTAGGGATCTTTTTTCGAGCTCTGGGTGGTGATGGTGCTTTGCGAATAGTAGAATCTACCGCAACTCAACATTATGCCAAACGTAATTGGAAACATCGGGTTGCAGGCACAGGCAAATATGTTGAATTAAGCTGGCAGGATGAAGACACGCTGCATTTACCTAAACAGATTAGTGTTTTTCCCGATCCTGAACTGAATAAAGATTTATACTATTGGCTGGCCGCTATTAATGCGCAATGTCTGGAAAATCCTTCTGCCAGACAGCGCGGTCTGCAAGGGTGGTTTGTTTATAGTCAGACATTGACTCTGGAGGTATTACAACGATTCCCGGGGTTACAGTCACGTTATGAACGTCTGGTGTCAGCTTATTTACCAACACGTTATATAGATGAAGATTTTAATGAGCAGGAGCAGGCACAAGAAAATGCCATAGCACAGGTCTTGCAAAAACCCGGTAGTATCCATCAACTGCCAACCTCACAGCATGCACCCAAGTCAGTGATACTCTGGCCTCATCCCAATCCGCCGGAAGTCATCGATATTTCCAGTAAAAAGAAGCAGCAAGACAATGAAGATGATGAAGATGATGATGAAGAGCAATCGTCATCTAAGTCCAAAAATAATAAAAAACAAAATAAACGTCGGAATGCTGAACGGGTAGATATGCCTGACGATAAAAGTGGTTTTTTTGCTTATCGCTTTGATACTATTTTTGGTTGGAGTGAATTCGTCAATGTTGATCGCATGACTGATGAAGATGCTGATCAGGATAGTGCTGATAATAATGCCGATGATATGGATTTTCTTTCTGTTGCTCGTGACAGTAAATCCAAAGGCGGTAAGGTTAAATTTGATCTGGATTTGCCAGCAGACTCTGAAGATGAAGTAATATTTGAAAGTGATGTGATGCTGCCTGAATGGGATTATAAAAAACGCATTTTACAGCCTGATTATTGTTCGGTTGTGAACTATGTACATATTGCCAGTGATAAGGGTGAGCTGCCTGAAAGACTACGTCGTACCGCTAAAAAATTACGCCAGCAATTAGAAGCTCTTACCACTAAGCGAGTCTGGCACAGACATCAAAGTGAAGGCAGTGAACTGGATCTGGATGCTTATATTAACTATGTGGGTGAACGCTTCAGCGGGCACAAAGTTGAGCAGCCAGATCTCTATCAGCAATTACGTTCCACTGAACGGGATTTATCCTGTTTATTATTAGCCGATTTTTCATTATCAACCGATACCTGGCTGTCCAATGATGCCCGTATTATTGACGTGATCCGTGATTCCTTATTTTTATTCAGTGAAAGCCTGCGTAATACTGGCGATCAATTTGCTATTTATGGCTTTTCCTCACGCAATAGAGGACATATCCGTTTTAATACACTTAAAACATTTAAGGAAAGTTATAATGGTTTGGTTCGCTCAAGGATTCAAGCTATTAAGCCTGGTTTTTATACCCGCATGGGAGCAGCTATTCGCTACGCATCAGATAAACTTGAAGCTCAGGATACTCAGCAGCGTTTATTATTGATTCTAACTGACGGTAAGCCCAATGATTTAGATCGCTATGAAGGTCGCTATGGTATTGAAGATACACGCCGTGCCATTCACGAAGCCAGAGTCAGGGGCTTACAAACATTCTGTATTACTATTGATGATCAGGGTGGTGAATACCTGCCGCATATTTTTGGTAATAATGGCTATACTATTATCAGAAAACCAGAACATCTGTCGCAAAAATTACCTATACTTTATGCGAATCTGACTACTAATCCGGTATAGCAATAAGCCTTTCTTTCAGATTAATGAATTGATAGATAACAGTCATCCAACAAAGACTTTTAAAAAGATCTGAATACATGTAAAATAGTTGACTTAATTAGTAGGACTTTAAACTTCAACTATTGTAAATAGTCGATCCTGAAAAAAGATAATCATCATGAATCGATAGATTATCGTACAACATTAATTGTAATTTTATTGTTCCTGATCAAATT
>JAHXIM010000374.1 GCA_025655635.1 gamma proteobacterium symbiont of Lucinoma myriamae
ATTTGATCAGGAACAATAAAATTACAATTAATGTTGTACGATAATCTATCGATTCATGATGATTATCTTTTTTCAGGATCGACTATTTAATAAAAATTCATGCATTGGAGAACTGAATCACCCATGAATGCACCACATATGCAAAAGAATGAGGTTGCAAAAGCCTCTGTGATTGATTATTTGAAAACCTGGCCGTTATTTTTACTGCCTCAACACTTTTTATCATCATTAATTCACCGTTTTATGCGCATTAAAAAACCAGCTTTTAAAAATCTGCAAATTAACCAGTTTATCAAGCTGTTTAATGTAAACATGAGTGAAGCTCAGCATGAAAACAGCACAGATTTTGTTGATTTTAATCATTTTTTTACTCGTGAGTTAAAGGCAGACGTGCGTGTCGATAATACCAGTAAAGATGAGTTATGCTGTCCGGTGGACGGTGCTGTCAGTGAGCTGGGCAACATTGAAGATGACCAATTGATTCAGGCCAAAGGCCATTATTTCAGCTTGAATGATTTATTAGCGGGTGATGACACTCTGACAGATATATTTCGCAATGGAAAATTTGCTACCATCTACCTCTCACCAAGGGATTATCACCGTATTCACATGCCTGTTGACGGCCAGTTGACACAGATGTTACACGTACCCGGCGATTTATTTGGTGTTAACCGCGCTTCTGTCAAAACCATTCCACGCTTATTTGCCCGCAATGAACGGGTTATTTCACTCTTTGATACACCCGCAGGCCCTATGGTTTTAATTCAGGTAGGTGCTATTTTTGTTTCCAGTATTGAGACCGTCTGGCAGGGAGTGATAACACCACCACGTCGCAAGCAAGTTCAAGGCTGGCAATATGATAGCCAACACAAGCTCAGTAAAGCTCAGGAAATGGGACGTTTCAATATGGGCTCGACTGTTGTGTTATTGTTTACTAAAGATACAATTGAATGGGATTCACAATTACACGCAGAAAAGCCCGTACAAATGGGGCAATTACTTGGAAAGATTACCTAAGGCTGTAGGCAAGTAATAAAGTATCATACCAAATATCGGAAAAGATAATCTAAAATTACGGCTTTTTGTACATTGCAGCAATTTGAGTCAATTTTATCCATCCTGAATTTTAGCAAAAAGCAGCAATTTATTCCCACTCCATTTCGGTATAAACTTGCTGCGCATTTCTGCCGGAAAGTGTTTCATAATTCAAAAGGTAGTTAAATTTTGACTGATTTAAACTACTTATATCCGTAATATCACCACCATTTTCCATGTAATCAGAAACCGACTTACGCAAAAACACCAAATAATCATAGGTGTCTTTATTAGCTTGGCTTATATTCGTTGCTTGACCGTGCCCAGGTATCAAATATTGAGGTTTGTATGCAGCCATTGTTTGATAGACGTTGACTCAACTTTTACTATTTGATTGTGTTCCCACACCCAGCATACGGTCAACATAAACAATATCACCAGTGAACATAACCTTTTCTCGAGGGAGCCAAATAAAACTATCACCTGGCGTATGTGCCTGACCAACATGATAAATCATAAAAGTGGTGTCACCCAATTCAAGCTCTAACTTTTCTTTGAATGTTATTTCGGCATAAACAGCATCTGTACCTTTCATGCCTTTATCTCCAATTAGATTTCCCAGCATAATAAATTGATCCTGAGTACGTGCTTTTTGGTCATTCACCGCATCTTCACTGGCAATAATTTGTGCTCCTAGTTCTTTATAATATCCATTACCTAACCAGCGATGGTCTTGTCCTCCGGTATTGATTACTGTAACCACTGGCTTATCTGTAACCGTTTTAATCAGCTGTTCAATTTCTTGAGCACCCTGATAAGTACCCCCTGAATCAATTAGCACAACACCTTCTGCAGTAACAACAAATCCAAATGTTGCATTATTCCCTAGATTATCCGCAGTTCGGTTATCAAGCTCACCAACAATTGCATATACCTCTCCGGTAACTTTCTGCAGCATCAATTTTCCAACCGCCCAAGACTGACTGAAGGGCAGAACCAAAACAAAGAGTATCAGTAACGTCTTTAGTATCTTCAAGTGATAAACCTCGTATTTTTATTGCTAACATTTGGATGGACAGTCTGGTTAATCGGGTAGCCACAGGTTTCTCTCCTACAGCCCCCACACCACCCATCATGCGGGTCCGCAATGGGCGGTTCACTAACCGTAATGAAT
>JAHXIM010000412.1 GCA_025655635.1 gamma proteobacterium symbiont of Lucinoma myriamae
TTACCTGAAATTGGAAAATCATTAGATACTCGAATTAATGATAATTTTCAGACGTTCGATCCTGCATTTTCAAGTTGATTGGGTATATAACGTTTACGTAAGCTACTTGGAGTTGACTTCTTTTTCAACATTCGACAAGAATCCTAAATATTCAAGGGATTAAATTTTAATATAGTAATATTTATAGAAGAGAAACCATTTTAAATCAAGGCATTAGGATGGTAAGCTTTTACGGTTAGAAATAACTGGGCATTATTAAAAATTTGCAACCAGTATTTGTTGTGTTGCGTCACAAAGCAGCACGTCATAAAACAAAAAAGCTCAAGGATTAATGAAATTCTTATTTTTTGTAATACACGTATACCTATAAATATTAAGCAGGTATTTTGCTATAATTTAGTATGTAAAGTATTGTAAATTTTCATTTAAACACCTATCCTTTATTATAAAGCTCTGGATGGAAATGATGGAATCTAACAACCAATATATTTATTCTATTTTACATAAACAGATTTTAATTATGTTGGGACTTTCACTTATACCCGGTCTGGGGTATATAATCCTGGGATGGATTAACCATATTGTTTTGCCTGCCCTTATTTGGTATTGTCTGCTTATACTCTTATCTATCTTTGGTTATCAGCTTCATAAAGAATTTAGTTATAAAGAGATGGGAACATCTCAACTCTCCCACTGGTATAAAAAACTCTCTATATTTTATTATCTTATCTTTGCTTCATGGACTTTAATCTTTCTTATGTATGCCGGTGAGACTGAAAGTAAGATGCATTATATTGCAATCTTTACCGAAATTGGATCCTCCGTTGTAGCGGCTACCTTACTCTATTCAGATAAGAAAATAGTAAGACCTGTCTTGCTGATCTTACTGCTGCCTCTTTCAATTTACTTTGCCATGATTGGCGAATTATACAGCTATATCCTTTCTTTATTTGCTCTAGTATTGTTAGGGGTGCTCTATTATTCTGTCAATAGTTCTGCAAAACTTTTAGAAAAGACAAATTATCAAGCGACACATGATCAACTGACGGGTATGAGTAACAGACATGCTTTTGTTAACACGCTTCAGCAAAAGATTAACGATCTGTCTGAACAACTTAAGTGTTCTTATCTCCTGCTTATTGACCTGGACCATTTTAAAACCATAAATGACTCTTTGGGGCATGATATTGGGGATGAAGTACTCCAGGAAGTCTCTTTGAGATTACAAAAAATTTCTTCCCGGGAAAATATTATTGCTCGTCTAGGTGGGGATGAGTTTATATTTTTAGGAAAAGATTTTTCAAATGAAGAAGTGTGCTTAAATACTGCTCATAAGATTTCAAATGAGCTATTACAAAGCTTAAAGTCAACTTATTTTATACGAGACCATCACCTTTATATCAGCGCAAGTATTGGGGTCAGCATTCTTAAAGGGCCTGTTTTTAACGCCAATGCATTTATTAAAGAAGCTGATATTGCTATGTATGAGGTAAAAGCTAAAGGTAGAGATGGTGTCATCTTATTTAATGATGAACTTTCTCAGCGCGTAGAAAAACACCTGGCTATAGAACAAAAGCTCCACTTTGCTCTTGAGAAAAAGGAGATCGTTTTACATTATCAACCCCAGCTCAACCTTAAGCAGGAAATCATGGGGTGTGAAGTCTTGGTAAGATGGAAAAACCAAGAGTTGGGATTTGTTCCTCCTGATGTTTTTATTCCTATTGCGGAACAAACCGGTTATATGGTCGAACTGGGTGCCTACATCTTAGAGGAAGCCTTCCAAACATTGAAAAAGTGGAATGATCAAGGTCTTATCTTAGAGCAGTTTTCCATCAACATCAGTATGCGACGGTTTTTCCATTATAGTTTTTTTGATGATGTCGCAAAATTATGTAAAAAATATTTGAATGATGACCTGCAGAAAAAATTAATGTTCGAGATGACAGAGACCCTTTTGGCTGAAGATATTCCAAAAGTTATCTCCATCATGGAAAATTTACGAGATGATTTAGGGATACGTTTTTCTATGGATGATTTCGGAACAGGCTACTCTTCTTTAAGTTATTTGGAACAGATGCCAATTGATGAACTAAAAATAGACCGTTCTTTTATCTCTGAATGATGTGGTTACACTAACCAGGACACTCAATTTCATATAAACTAAATGAAATTGAGGATTAAAAAGTGAACAAGCAAGTAAAACGAAGC
>JAHXIM010000225.1 GCA_025655635.1 gamma proteobacterium symbiont of Lucinoma myriamae
AGGACTCTCTAATAAATACCTGAAGGATTTAGGACTCGTTTCTCTTAAAGAGAAATGGGTGGTAATTCATTACGGTTAGTGAACCGCCCAGTGCGGACCCGCATGATGGGTGGTGTGGGGGCTGTAGGAGAGAAACCTGTGGCTACCCGATTATGTTGCATATTCCACTGCTTTTTCAGCATGAATAGCTGTAGTATCCAATAGCCTTACATTGGTATCCGATTGCTTGACCAACATCCCAATCTCTGTACAGCCAAGTATGACTGCCTCTGCCCCTTGGGCAGCCAAGGCATCTATGATGCGCAAATACTCAATCTTTGAGCCCGGTTTTATTTTCCCCAAGCAGAGTTCTTGATAAATAACTTTGTGAACAATTTCTCTGTCTTGCTTGCTTGGTACCAATACCTCAAGACCATAATTATTAATCAGCCTGCCTTTGTAGAATTCTTGCTCCATAGTGAAGGCAGTACCCAATAAACCAACCGATTTAATTCCTTCATTTACAAGTATGTCTGCTGTTGCATCAGCAATGTGAAGCAAGGGGATTTGAATTGCCGCCTCAATTTCTGGCGCAACCTTGTGCATTGTGTTTGTACAGATAAGCAGAAAATCTGCACCAGCAGCCTGAATACTTTTGGCTGCCTCTGATAATATTTTTGCCGTACTCTCCCAATCACCAGCATGTTGCAGCTGCTCAATTGGTTCAAAGTCAACGCTGTACATGGCAATCTTCGCTGAGTGCAGGCCGCCAACTTTATTATTAACACCTTCGTTTATTGCTCTGTAGTAGCCAAGAGTGCTTTCCCAACTCATGCCACCCAACAAGCCTATTGTTTTCATGATCTTTTTCCGAGTGTTTTTACAACATAACAGTGATATGACCACACTGCGAGTTTGGCAGCAAATCCCAGAGATTAAGGCTGACGGCATAAATATATTACACGTCTTCCATCTAATCCATTCAGTCAAGGTTAAATATTATTAAGTAATCTTTTTAACAGCAATGACCATTTTTTGCAATTATTTTCTCTAATAACTTGATCTTCTTATCAATTTTTTATTTTCTTTACTTTTATATTTTATTTTGTCACTTTTTTGTGTCCTTTTATGAAAAATTAAACCCAACTGACGTCTTTTTCTTTTTCGTCTGTCATCCATCTAATACCCAAATTTTCTGTTTAGATTGACAAACATTTGAATATCAGATGATTAAATTTCATACAGTTTTTTGATATTTGTAACATTAATCATTTTGTGGCACTATATTATAAATTGTTCATAAAGGAAGAACATTATAATGACTGATAAGGATGATGTTGCTGTTGCAAATTTTTGGGATAAATATATTTTTATCTTACATTCAAAGAATATATTACCTCCGGTTGATCGCTGGTATGTTGTCCGTATTGAAGAATACATTGCTTTTTTTAAACAAAAGCTTCCTGAAAAACGGCTACGACAGCATACCTCAAAAGACATTGATGAATTTATCACCTATGTTACACATAAAGATCATTTTGATTCTCTAAAATTTTACCAATTAATACATGCATTACAGCTCTTATTTACACACTATCTTCATTTAGAATGGTCACATGAATATGATTGGGACTATGTAAAAGCTTCTCAGCAAGAATCACCCTCATATCATTCTGATTTAACAAGGCAGCCTCATCCCACTCATTCAAAAAAATGTTCTAAAGAGAACCCATCATCAGCGCTTGAACATTATCTGCCACTTTTTAACAAATTAACCGCAGTTATCCGCCAGAGGAATTACTCCATTCGCACTGAAGAATGTTATAAGCAATGGGTTACACGTTATATCCTGTTTCATAATGGAAAATCCCCTGACACAATGAATCATACTTATATTGTTTCTTTTCTTGAATATCTGGCAGTAAATCGAAATGTTTCTCCTTCTACTCAAAATCAGGCATTATGTGCTCTGGTCTTTTTATATACACAAGTATTAGGGATCACTTTGGAAAAGTTCGATCATTTTTCCAGAGCAAAAAAACTACCAAATTTACCCGTTGTTATGACACAGGATGAAACAAATCAAGTTCTATCAAAAATGACAGGCGTTCATTATTTAATCCTAAAAAACGCAGTAGCCCATGCAACGACATAATATCCAGCACCAAACTTCTCATAATTGAACTGTTTTTCTCTAGGCTGGAGC
>JAHXIM010000464.1 GCA_025655635.1 gamma proteobacterium symbiont of Lucinoma myriamae
TATGACAGGTAAGTCTTTGGCGAACCTTATGAGTGCTCTCATGAACCGATTAGTTCCGAGGTTGAGTTAAAAGGGGAACACTGATGTATTTATCATTATTTTCTGAAACAATAGGCGTTCACTTAATAATGGGAGCGGAATTATTTATGTCAGAATTTGATTTATCAGATGTTATCAGCACCTTTCATAAAGGCTCTGATAGTCTGACTCAATATTTTGCTGAGCAGGGACGTTCTGATAATGACATGCTTATATCATTTGATGAAATAGATAAGTTCCTTTCAGGTGTTCAGAGTGACAGTTCTTTACATTATGAGCAGCAAGACACATTAAATGTCAGAGCAAATGAGCTGATATTATTAATTGATCGCCTGATGGTTTTTTCTTCACAGATACAACATCAGGAAAGTTTTTCATATTTTGAAGAATTTCTTTTTTTATTCTGTCTTTGGTTTGCAAAATCGGGTGGAACTATTACTCAGCTTATTCCTATTGTAAATTTAATTGCTTCACTGTCGAACCGTTTACGAGAGCAATCTGTAATAAGACAATTATTAGCAAATATTGAAATTATTATCAATGCCACAGAGCAATCTATTCAGGATGATATGGATGACAGAGATCCTCGCCGGCCATGGCGAGTTTTATTGCTCAATTATGCTATTACCTCAACACGTACTCATGACCCTGTTTTGATGGAAAAGACCTTCCTATTTCTCATTAAAAACTTACCCGATGACTTAAAACAATTTTTTACAGAAGGAATGAGTCAAATGACGGCTCTTAATTACCCTCAGGAAGTCAAAAATGTCATGGAAAAGTATTATCAACAATACGCTGCACAAGAGATTAAAAAGAATTAATTCTTTAACTCAGAGTAATGTATCTTGTCAGTGGCTGACTTACTTCTATGTTTGTTTTGTTGGTTCATTCGTTAATCTCAGATAAGCTCCTATAGAAACTTATTAATTTCGAATACGTGTAGCGGGATGTTTAGCATTCGTGTACTTGCGGCTAATTCAACATGAACTTTGTTTAAGAAATAGAGTAAAAGTATGCACTAAGTATTGATATTGCTTGGTTTATGGAAGAAGTGTCTTAGGCATGGATGCCAAAGCCAAGCTTACACGGGTATTTACAGAGTCTTCTGGAATAAATCATGCTATATCAATGCGTTAGTTATATTGTTATCCAGAGTTCAAGTTAATTCAGATAGAAAAATTCCTGCTGACAAGTATCCGATTGTGCAAAAATAAATTAGAAAATAATGAATTGCTAATATTACTTGCTCCCTGTAAAATAAGCAACTTGATCCAGATCAATAGTTTTACTATAGTCCAACATTCACTTAATCTTTTTTTAGAGGCAGTTTCAATGAATCTCGATAGAGTCACTACAGGCAAAAATGTACCCAATGAATTTAATGTTATCATTGAAATTCCTTCACATAGTGATCCGGTAAAATATGAAGTAGACAAAGAAACCGGAGCGATGTTTGTTGACCGCTTTATTGGTACCGCCATGGTATATCCTTGCAACTATGGTTATATTCCTCATACTTTATCTGATGATGGTGATGCAGTTGACGTGTTGGTGGTTACACCTCTGCCTTTGCAGTTTGGTTCAGTTATTCAATGTCGCCCCATTGGTATGTTACAAATGGAAGATGAAGCAGGAGATGATGCTAAAGTGCTTGCAGTGCCTATTGATAAATTAACGGGTATGTATAGTCAGGTGAACTCTTTTCGGGATATGCCTTCAACCTTATTAGATACGATAGCTCATTTCTTTGAACATTATAAAGATTTAGAATCTGGCAAATGGGTTAAATCAAGGGCTGGGTGGGTGTAGAAGAAGCAAAACAAGAAGTATTGGGAAGTATTCAACGATTCCAGAATGCACCTGAAAAACCTTGCTTTTAAATCTCATAGCAGCTCACGATTAAATTTTGATAAACCAAGTTCGTTATTATTTAATCGTGAACTAATACTCATCTAGATTCCTACCATATTACCCTGCTATTTGTGCAATTTATTTTTTTGATCTTTCTCAATGTTTTTTATGATTTTTAAACCTTAGTAATTGATCCTAAAAAACGCAGTAGCCCATGCAACGACATAATATCCAGCACCAAACTTCTCATAATTGAACTATTTTTCTCTAGGCTGGAGCAGGTAG
>JAHXIM010000202.1 GCA_025655635.1 gamma proteobacterium symbiont of Lucinoma myriamae
GCTCCAGCCTAGAGAAAAACAGTTCAATTATGAGAAGTTTGGTGCTGGATATTATGTCGTTGCATGGGCTACTGCGTTTTTTAGGTTAAAGGGGAACACTGATGAACAGATAAAAAGATAGAGACATAAATGAATACCAATAAAATTATTATCAGCAGCTTGTTATTACTTTTTTTCATGCCTATTGTGAGCTATGCCGCTCCTGCAACCATCCTGTATTTTTCAGAGCATGAGCAGGGTAGTGATGAAGTGCTTATTACCATGACGATAACCGAGCAATATCTACGTATTGATGATCGGCTGATAAAAACATCGAATCAGGAGACTGAAGAAAACAAAGGTTTTGTACTTTTTGATCGAAAAAACAAAGAGATTTACAGTGTCAGTTATGAAGAGCAGCAAATCATAAAAATTAAATATGCAGCTGTAACTATACCATCACCTATTAAGCTTAAACTGAATATACTTAGTCTGAAGAGCGATAAAAATGCACCGTTAATTAAGGGTAAAAAAACACAGCAGAAGCAGATTTATGTCAATGATAAACTCTGCAGCAATATGATAACCATCCCGGGATTAATGCCCGATGCGGTGACAGCCTTGAAAAACTTTAATCAGGTTTTAGCCGGACAACAGGCTGAAACATTACGTTATATTCCAGGTGATCCTCATGAAGCCTGTGATCTGGCAAGACATAGTTTTTACCCGCAAAGCCATTTAGAAAATGGTTTCCCAATGGTGATGCAAACTATTGGTGAATCAGGAAAAATTGAAGATGTTAAAAGTACCAGAGTCTTGCTTGATTTTAAACAACAAGTCATTGCTGATGATTTTTTTTCCTTACCGGAATATGATATTTTTAAAATTAATTAATAACCTTATTGCTCATCAGGTTCTGGCTTGCCGATAAAGTACCCCTGATAATAATCCAGTTTCATTGCCTGTAAAATTTCCAGATCTTTTTCTTCTTCAATACCCTCTGCAATAATCTTAATATCAAGATTATGAGCGGTATTAATAATTTGTCTCATGTAATTGATAATATCATTATTATCCTGAATATTTGAGGCATAGCTGCCATGAACTTTGATGAAATCAATCTTAATATCACGTAAATAGGCCATAGAAGCAAAGCCAATCCCAAAATGATCTATGGAAAACTGACAGGCAAAGGGTTCCATCATCATCAGTAAGTTTTTATATTCAGCTAATTCTCTGATAACATTATATTCAGGTACTTCGATGACCAGCTGGCTTTGATGTTTCGTTGATAAGAGACTCAGTTTTTCTTTTAACCAGACAGGAAAGGCAGGATCCTGTAGTGTGTCTCTTGATAAATTGATGCAATATACGCTCTTGGTTCCCGCTTGAATTTTGCTCAAAATGGTATTGATGACCCAGCGATCAATAAAGCGGGTGATCTGTAAATGTTCAGCCATTGGGATAAATACCCCTGCTGAAATGAGCTGAGACTTATAATTAAGTCTGAGTAATATTTCCTGAAAAGAGGTCTGATTATCAGCATTGACAGTTTTTTGAAAATATAGCTGAAAGCAGTTTTTTTCAATGGCTTCTATGATGATTTTATTCCATTCTTCAGAGCCGTGAGTTTGTATATGATTATTTTGTGCATTATCATATATGTGGTAGGCATTAATGCCTTTTTGCTGAGCGAGGCGCAAAGCCATATCAGCCTCAGATAACAACTCAGCCATATCACGATGTGAATGAGTTGTTACTATACCAATATGGGCTATATCGTCATTATTAAATTGCAGAGTTTGTGCAATATGCTGAAGCTTATCTTGCAAATGTATCCCTAAACTATCAATCAATTCGGGAGTGATGGATTTTATGAGTAAAACAAATTCACTGCCGGATAAACGGGCTGTTAATGAGTCAGGATATTTATCGCCTGCGTTATTTAGTAATTCGGCTATCTTGATTAATAGATCATTTCCTTTTAAATGCCCATATTGTTTGTTTATCATAACTAAATCATCGATTTGCATAATGACCATACAACCTTGAGTGTCATTATTTTCCGACAGGCAATAATACTTAGTCAGCCCTGAAAAACATATTATCTATTTGAAATATAAGGAATTATCCCTATTTTTGAGTGATCAGATCGACCAGAAATGTTATAATAAGTGCAGATTTTCTGGTCG
>JAHXIM010000067.1 GCA_025655635.1 gamma proteobacterium symbiont of Lucinoma myriamae
TTCTACCAATGATTATTGGTCACCAGTAGATTACGAAGAGATGCAAAAAGTTGTGTAATTGAGTGTCCTGAAAAGTGTTGACAGATCATAGAGGACAATTGAGCCTGTCTATTCAACAAATATAAAAAACCTGTATCGTGAACAAATAACCAAATATTAGAATATCCTACATTTATAGAAGAATTATTCTGATAGAATGGTTTTCCCGATTTGTCATTTGTGATAACGGGAAAAGAATAATGAGTTTTCAAGTAATAACAGAAATTTAGAAGAATATATAAAGAATTATTAACATCTCTATTAGGAAACGAAGTTTTCCGTATAGTAATGTTATGCTCAAAATTATGAGACGTAAGGAACAGATAATGAAATTCATCAAGGCTATCGGAAAGTTAATACTTAGAAAAGTTCTGGGCGAAATTGATTTCATTGAGTACCTGTTTAGTAGTGGTAGGATTAATAAAAACTCGTATTATGACAAGTTGACAGAACTGGTTATGAAAAAAGTCTTGAAACCCAGTTCAGTGTGTATAGATGTCGGTTGTCATAAGGGCTCGATTCTTCGTTTGATGATGAAGTACGCCCCAAATGGAACTTTCCTCGCGTTTGAACCACTTCCCCACCTTTATGAAAAATTAATTCAAGATTTTAGGAGTGACAATATCCACTTATATAATCTTGCATTGAGCAATACTGAAGGTGAGTCCTCTTTTAACTATGTGATCTCAAATCCTGCTTATAGCGGTCTTATAAAACGACGTTATGACCGTCCAAAAGAGACAGATACAAAAATAGTAGTAAAAACCCAACAGCTTGACACTATTCTATCAAACGAGAATATTGGTAGAGTATCATTCATAAAAATAGATGTTGAAGGTGCGGAATATTTGGTTATCGATGGTGCTCAAGCTCGCATTAAAAGTGACAAACCGATAATTGTTTTTGAACATGGCGTAGGGGGCAGCGATTATTACGGCAAAAGACCAGAAGATGTTTTCGAACTGTTATCGATAAAATGCGGTCTTCAGATTTCACTAATGTCAAGGTGGCTTAAGGGGGAACCATCGTTGGATTTGGAAGCTTTTTGTGATCAATTTTATAATAGGAAAAACTACTATTTCATAGCATATAAATAGCTCAAGAGCCTAACATATATGAGCCTAAACAAGTCAACAATCAATTACCTGTTTATAACTGTTACAAGGTGTACATAATATATGATTGAATCATTAAGATTGAAAATTTTTTTTAAAGCAACACTGTTTGGTGGAATTGTAGTTATTCTGCCAGTTGCAATTATTGCTTTTTTCATTAAATGGTTGGTTAAAACTGTTACTGATCTGATTCAACCTCTTACCAATTTTGCTTTATCAAATTATCAGATACCTGAAATTGTTGCTGATGGCGTTGTGGTAACTATCCTTATATTTATCTGTTTTATCGTGGGTTTTGTTGCCCAGACAACAATTGGAAACTATCTACACAATGTATTTGATGATCTCCTTCAGAAACTTGCTCCTGGATATCGCATGGTAAAAGAAGTTGTTGTGCAGATCTTTGGTCAGTCAGAAGGATCTCCGTTTGCAAATGGACAAGTTGCACGAGTTCGTCTCTTTGGAGAAGATTGTCCTACAGAGGTAACTGCATTAATTACAGATCAACATTCTGATGGCACATATACCATTTTTATGCCTACTGGCCCTAACCCAACATCAGGAAATATTTATCACGTTATGCCTTCACAGGTAACACTTTGTCCTGATGTTCCATTAGATTCAGCTATGCGAACAGTAATCGCATGTGGTGCAGGTTCAGGCGATTTGTTTTCTACTAAACAACAGCTCAAAGAAGATTAAAAAAGGATGTTCTGATAAACAAACACTATTCTGTGTGATAACCGATAAATGAAACATTGTAATGAATATGGTTGAGGTTGTCTGTAAAATGGTGGTTCTTACTCTGCTCGAGCCAGTGATAAAGATATTATGGTTTGAGAGTGGGAAGAACTTAAAGTTTTAATTAGTACCTACCCAGAATAAGATTTTTGCTTTTATGCACTATAATTAGTCAGCCCTGAAAAACATATTATCTATTTGAAATGTAAGGAATTATCCCTATTTTTGAGTGACCAGATCGACCAGAAATGTTA
>JAHXIM010000082.1 GCA_025655635.1 gamma proteobacterium symbiont of Lucinoma myriamae
GGGGCTGTTAGGGTTAGTTGCGTCATGTGCTAATCTTGATCCCTATTTATATAAAAATCAAGCACTTTCATTGATCACGGGTATACATGATTTAGGGAAGATTCCACTCGCCCATAGTTTTCCTGAAGAATATTCAAATTGCCTTGCTTATGCTGAGGAGCATAGAACATCACTTCATGATGCAGAAATGGCAACATTCGGCTTTGATCATCAACATTGTGGTTATATTATTGCCCATAAATGGAAATTAAATGATAATATTATCTCGGTAATGAAAAGCCACCATAATCCGGAAAAATCTGATGAAGATCACAGACTTTTAATTTCTAGTGTGGCAATTGCTGATGTTTATGCTAATATTTTTGAAATAGGTTCAGCTGGTAATCATTTTATTGCAGAAGAATATGTGAATACTGTTTTTTAGCATAGTAAATTATCATGGAAATCTTTGACTCTATTACATGAAGGTATTCAGGAATCTATAGAAAAAGCATCCATTTTTCTTCAAGTTAGTTAAAATGGCTGATAAAAGCATAGTCTTATAAAAATAAGTTCAAGGTCGACGAATTGAAAATGTTAATAAAGTTCTGGGGCGTAAGAGGTTCAATACCCTGCCCGGGATCAGATACCGTCCGATATGGAGGTAATACACCCTGTATTGAGATCAGTTTCCCAGAAATAAATCGTCTGATTATTATTGATGCCGGCTCAGGTCTTAGAGAACTGGGTAATGAGCTGATGACCCGTCAACAACCTGTTGAAGCACATTTATTTTTAACCCATACCCATTGGGATCATATTATGGGCTTTCCCTTTTTTGTACCAGCTTATGTTCCCGGCACACATATCCGGGTATATGGTCCGGTCACCTATGAAGAAGATACACTGGAAAAAGTAGTTGGCGGTCAAATGACCTATCGTTATTTTCCCATTAGAGAAGCCGAATTAGCTGCTAATATTCAATATTTTAGTTTGAAAGAAGAACAAATGGATTTAGGTGATGGGATCATTGTTAAAACAAAATATCTTAATCACCCCGTTCTCTGTCTGGGTTATCGAATAGAATATCAGGGCAAAGTCTTCTGCACTGCCTATGATACCGAAGTTTTTCGTAATGTTTTTATCACTGATCCACAAGATCCTGACTATGATCAAGAGATGTCAGTAGAAGGTGACTTGGTTGCAACCGAACAAAATGCTATGATTGAGCAGTTCTATGAGGGTGCAGATTTGTTGGTACACGACAGTCAATACACTCAAGAAGAATATGAACAAAAATATATTGGCTGGGGACATAGTTATGTCGAATATGTCTGTCAAGCTGCTCAACGTAAACAGGTAAAAAAATTGGCTTTATTTCATCATGATCCGCTGCGCACAGATGATCAATTAGATGAGTTAACAACAAAATTCTGTAATGCAGAATATTGTGGTAATACTGAGTCGTTTTTTGCTAAAGAAGGTATGGTTGTCGAATTATGATTAAAGCTTATCCGGAAGATTTATTTGATGAAGTCAAATTATTAGCCAAATTTCCAGAAGAATCTCATATGGAAGGTCTAAAGATCCATCATGATGCTGACGAGGTCTTAATTAAATCAGCAAAAGCTCTTTTTAACAAAGGCTTAATTACTCAGCTTGATGGTGGTTATTTGACTGATAGTGGTCGAGAAATGGCAGAACATCTGCACACTGTCTTAGATACAATGAACAAGGATTAATATTCCATGTTACCGGCAAGATAAGCCTTGCCGGTGGCTTATAACTCTTATATAACTTAGACTTTTTAGAACTTAGCGCTTTTCTAACAACTTATTTCCATAACAAGCCTGCTGTGACTTCATCCCTTTTTTCTTTGCCTGCCAATATCTCAATTAAACTCAAGGAAAAATCCATTGCTGTGCCCGGCCCTCTTGATGTAATCACTTTGTCATCATGAACAACAGAATCTTCTTTAATTAGTCGATCCTGAAAAAAGATAATCATCATGAATTGATAGATTATCGTACAACATTAATTGTAATTTAATTGTTCCTGATCAAATTGTTATCGGTCATTACAATAATATGATATCAGTTTGAATCAAAAACAAGCGATAATACAGCACAAATAACAGGGACAAAAAAGCAATGA
>JAHXIM010000550.1 GCA_025655635.1 gamma proteobacterium symbiont of Lucinoma myriamae
CCAGCCTAGAGAAAAACAGTTCAATTATGAGAAGTTTGGTGCTGGATATTATGTCGTTGCATGGGCTACTGCGTTTTTTAGGTTCATGACTGGCGAATCGGTGAAGTGCTGCTGGAATTGTATGAGGTAAAGAGCCTTTTAGGTGAAGGACAGTTTGGTAAAGTATTCCAGGTTCGACATCGTGACTGGAATATTGATCTTGCTGTAAAAACACCAAAACAAAAAGCACTATCAGCAGGCTCAGAAAATATTGAAAAAGAAGCTGAAACCTGGGTAAACCTTGATTTACATCCTAATATTGTTAATTGCTATTATGTTCGTCGTATAGACGGCATACCGCAAATTATTAGTGAATATGTTGATGGTGGTGATTTAAAACAATTAATTGCCAGTCAGCAGCTTTATCAGGAAGGTGAACATAAAGCATTACTTAGAGTACTTGATATTTCAATTCAGTTTGCCTGGGGCCTGGATTATGCACATGAGCAAGGCTTGATTCATCAGGATATAAAACCTGCCAATGTTATGGTCACTTCAAGTGGTGTGATAAAAGTGACTGATTTTGGTCTGGCCAAAGCCGGAGCATTAGCCAATTTTACAGAGCAAAATAGTAAGCAGACTATCATTATTAATGGTATGGGTATGACTCCGGCCTATGCTTCACCCGAACAGTTTTCAGGTCGGCATTTAACACGCAGAACAGATGTATGGAGCTGGGCTGTTTGTGTCTTAGAAATGATTCTGGACTATTGTTCATGGGAGGCTGGTACAGTTGCTCCCGGCATATTAGAAGCCTATAACGATAACTTATTGGATGATAAACCAAAAATTGCCTCAATCCCGGAGGCATTATCAACGTTGTTAATGCAATGCTTTGAAGAAGCTGAAGATAACAGACCGATTAGTTTGCTTGAAGTTGCAGATAGATTACTTGAAATTTATCTGAATGAGTCAGGTGAAGAATATCCAAGAGTACAACCTCAAGAAGGTAGTGGTACAGCGTCCAGTCTTAATAATCAGGCAATTTCATTAATCGATCTGGGACAAAAAGAGGAAGCAGTCAAATCATGGAAAAATGCCTTAAATATTGATCCTCAGCATTTTGAAACGAATTATAATTTTTTAATTTTTCAATGGAAAAATCAGGGGCTTGATGAACTTGAGTTAATCGCAAAAATTGAATCTTTTTATGAAAAAGAAAAAAACAGTACAAAAATAAACACAAACTCAAAACGGATAGCCTGCGCTTTAGCTAAATTATATATTCAATTTGGCTATTATATTAATGCGATTAAAATTTTAAATAATGATCAGGAAACAATCACTCAATTACCTGTCGGTTTGAGTAATGAAGCTTATAAGGTGCTTGGGCTTGCGCTTTGTGCTCACTATCGCTTAGTAAAAAAATCATCGACATGGCTTGGCGCAGTACAATGTTTAAAAAAATCCGTAGTGAATAATGCCACTGATCCTTATTCAATTACAGCATATACACTTGCATTGCAACGTAGCGGCCAAAATAAACTCGCATCAATGTTTTTTAAAGCAAGTATGTCTGTGGGAATTATTCCCAGACAATTAAAACAAGCGGTGGCATTATTTCTTCCCGGATATGAAGTGTTATATCGTATCGCAAAAAAACATATTGATGTCATCAAATTTATCAATAATGGAGAAACAATACTTTTTAATCAGGCCAATATTCTGATTGTCTGGAGCTTGAAAGAAAAACACATTATTCATGAAATGAAAGGCCATCTCAGTCAAATAACGGCAATTGAAGTAAGTCAGGATGAGACAATTGTTATAACAGCTTCTGAACAGGGTGATATCCGTGTATGGGATATTATTACCGGTCGTTGGCTGAATGTCTGGACTGCTCACAAAGACATGATTAATGCGTTAAAAATATCAAGCTGTGGTCAATTCTTATATAGTGCCTCAAATGATAATACTCTTTGTAAATGGGATTATCATAATGAAACGCAGATAAATTCCTTTTATGGTGAAGGGCATAGTAATGCAATAAATGATATTAAATTGTCATTTTCCGGTACACAGATTATTTCTGCCTCCATCCGGCTTGCGGATAGTGGCTCGTCTGACTGCTGTGGGTTGGTAAGTACC
>JAHXIM010000161.1 GCA_025655635.1 gamma proteobacterium symbiont of Lucinoma myriamae
TAACAATTTGATCAGGAACAATAAAATTACAATTAATGTTGTACGATAATCTATCGATTCATGATGATTATCTTTTTTCAGGATCGACTAAATACCCTTATGGCCGTAAAGATTAGTCACTGGTTTCCTCAGGTCTAAACTGGCATAATATGTGGTTATGTTTAACTCTTTTATTTAAACCTATCGAGTCGGCGCAACTCATGTTGGCTCAAGGCTTATCAGGATAATTAATTATGGCAAATGTTGAGTTTGATCCACAACTCATTAAACGGTATGACAAGGCTGGGCCTCGCTATACTTCCTATCCGACTGCTGTGCAGTTTGGTGATGAATATACGGCTGATACCTATAAGAAATTTGCTGAAAAGTCGAATCAATCTGGTCAGGCTCTGTCTCTTTATTTTCATATTCCATTTTGTGATACCGTGTGTTTTTATTGCGGTTGTAATAAGGTTGTTACCAAAGATCGTTCAAAAGCAGCGCCTTATCTGCAGCGGGTTTATAAAGAAATTGAGATGCAGGCGAAATTATTTGATCCTTCTCGTAAGGTCGATCAACTGCATTGGGGTGGTGGCACACCGACTTTTATCAGTCATGATGAAATGCGTGAGTTAATGGCGGTTACCCGTAAGCATTTTAACCTGCACGATGATGATACGGGTGAATATTCCATTGAAATCGACCCGCGTGAAGTCAGTCGTGAGAGTATTAAATTATTAAGAGAACTGGGCTTTAATCGTATGAGTCTTGGCGTTCAGGATTTTAATCCTGCTGTTCAAAAAGCGGTTAATCGTATTCAGAGTCGTGAAGAAACGCTGGCAGCATTAACCGCAGCCAGAGAAGAAAATTTTAAATCCATTAGTGTTGATTTAATTTACGGCCTGCCTCTGCAAACGGTTGAAAGCTTTGATCAGACATTAGATGAACTGATAGAAATCAGTCCTGATCGAGTCTCGGTGTTCAATTATGCCCATTTACCAGAACGCTTTAAGCCACAACGTCGTATTAATGAAGCCGACCTTCCGGAAGCATCGGTAAAACTGGAAATTTTTAAACATTGTATGGAAAAACTGACTAATGCGGGTTACGTCTATATCGGTATGGATCATTTTGCCAAGCCGGACGATGAATTAACTATTGCTCAGAATAATGGTGAGTTATATCGAAACTTTCAGGGTTATGCAACTCATGCCGATTGTGACCTGGTGGGTATTGGTATCACCTCTATAGGGACAATTGCCAATAGTTTTGCACAAAACGTGCGCACCATGGATGAATATTACGAAAAGATTGATAAGGGTGAACTGGCCATTTTCAGAGGCGTTGAAATTGATAATGATGATTTGATCCGCCGTGAAGCCATCATGCAGCTTATCTGTCATTTTAAGTTAAATTTTAATGATGTCGAAAAACACTTTACTATTAATTTTAATGATTATTTTTCAGCAGAATTAGAGCGTTATAAAACAATGGTTGATGATGGTTTGATCACTATGGATGAACGATCAATTGAGGTGACCTCAAGAGGCCGCTTATTGATCCGTAATATCTGTATGGTCTTTGATCGTTATATCAAACCGGATGAAAAAACAGAGCGCTTCTCAAAGCTAATCTAACGTTAAAAAAACACTCGCCCACCAATCTATGCACTACACTTATGCTTTGTACTTAATTTTCTGTTCTAAAAGGTGGGCAATGCCCACCCTGACAAAACCAGGATATCTTCTACCTGTTTGATTTAGGATAGCTTGTAGCTCTTAACTATTAGATTTAGTATTCTTAATTTTAAGATGAATCAAACTGACGGCTTGATTATTAAAATCTCTCCGTGCTTCTTCTGCATAGGCCTTAAATCCCATTTGTTTATAGAATGACAGGGCGACTGTATTTTGTTGATAACAGGATAAATGAATTTCTTTAAGCTGTAATTGCTTAAATCCCTTTTCAATCATCAATAATACTAATTTTCTGCCTAAACCCTGTCTTCGTTTTTCCGGTTTTATAATTAGTCAGCCCTGAAAAATATATTATCTATTTGAAATGTAAGGAATTATCCCTATTTTTGAGTGACCATAAAGACCAGAAATGTTA
>JAHXIM010000205.1 GCA_025655635.1 gamma proteobacterium symbiont of Lucinoma myriamae
TATTATAACATTTCTGGTCGATCTGGTCACTCAAAAATAGGGATAAATCCTTATATTTCAAATAGATAATATATTTTTCAGGGCTGACTAAATAGCTATAAAAGCGGCCTGACTTGTTCAGCAGTAACAGGTTGGGCTAAAACATAATCTGCATGATAACAATCACCATAGTGACCCGCTAGTTTACTGACAAATTCATACTCTCTTTTGCTGACAAGAATGATAATTTTGGGCTGATAATCAGGATATTTCTGCAATGTGATTAACAGTGAATCCAGATTACAAATATGGTTACTACTATAATTTGTACCGAAGGCATAAAAAAATTCAGCCACAATAATATCCGGTTTATGTTTTTTTAGTGCATTCATTGCCTTTCTAACCGATTTGAACTGCAGTTCTTCATAACCCATTTCATCATATAAATCTGATAATTTAGGGTGTGTAGGTGCTTCAATGACTGAAAAAACAATGGGTTTTGACAATTGTGTTCCTTGAAATTTAACTAAAAACCGGTATTCTCAAAATAGTATTCAGGATATTAATACTACTTTGAGAATACCAGTCCTTATTAAAGTTAACTTTGTCTGCTCTGCGTTTTGCCTTGTGAGACTTGTCATGAACATGAGATTTCTTCATCAAAGGATGATTAAACAAGGGGTTTCTCGGTGGTGACACGTCACCTTTATTACGCATTTTTCGTTTTCTTTTAGACATGATATTTCCTCTTTTGTTGTTACTGCTGTTAGCAATAGTATCGTTCTTATTTCAAAAATCCTTACCTTTGTATTTAGACAGCTGCATTATCATTTAATTTCCTATCGATTAAAGATAGTATTAAAATTTACCACATTAAATCATCCGGAATTTCATAATCAGCATAAAAACCATCACTTTCTTCATCTTTTTGTGATGGGCCATTACGCAAAATAATGTAGCTTTCATCACGTAATTTTATTTTGTCTGCAACCGGTCCGGGAACAATTTCATATTGACCATCCAACTTCACAATTGCCAGCTTGCCAAGCGCAATTGCATCATGGGAATCCTGAGTCACATAAATACGTTTGATGTTTTTATTATCTTCAAAATTATAAGCAAGATCATCTCCATTGCCCTTACTCATCTTATTGACATTAATCAATTGTTTGATTTGAGCAATAATCGCTTTTTTCTGCGCTTTTTCATTACGCTGGCGGTTTAATTCACGATCCCGTTCAGACTTTTCCTGAATGGCTTTTTCTGCCAGCTGCTTGGCCTCATCAACAATAAGCTGATTATTACTGCGCTGCTGCTTCATCTTCTTATGTTTGGTGCTTTTGGCACGATTGGCTTTGTTTTTGTCAATTAATCCTGCTTTAAGCAACTGATCCTGTAGCGCATTTCCCACAATGATGTCCTTTATACAATTTATTTAAAATAGCTATTCTAAATACGCTATTTTATCACACTATTATTTGAAAGCATTGTTAATCATTTATTTCACAACTTTTATTATATTACTGCTAAAATCATAGCCACTATTTTAAAAGGGAAGTATTTCTATGGATGACAAATTCTCTACACAAATTGATGCTGAATTAAACTTGCCTGCAGAAAATGTCAAAACAATTACTATGATGGTTTATGGATTACAGGCCTTATCTTTTATAGTGGGCATTACCTTTCTTGTCGCTGTAATCCTCAATTATGTTAAAAAAGACGAAGCACGGGGAACCTGGTTAGAGTCACATTTTAGATGGCAGATCAGAACCTTCTGGTTCAGTGTATTATGGAGTATTATTGGCCTGGCAAGCTTAATTTTATTAGTCGGTTATGCCATTTTACTGGCTGATGCCGTGTGGGTTATTTATCGTATTGTTAAAGGCTGGCTAAGACTGAATGATCATAAAGAAATGTATACTGCTTAATGCATTTGAGCAGGCATAAACAGGTTACTGCCTGCTCAATACAGCTCATGATGTAGAAGTATTAAGTCAGACAAGCTCTGCCTCATAACCCGCTTCGTTTACTGCTGCAATTAATGCTGCCGCATCAACATCACCAATAACCACTGCACCGCCGGGCTCAAGAGCCACTTCAAC
>JAHXIM010000368.1 GCA_025655635.1 gamma proteobacterium symbiont of Lucinoma myriamae
GCTTCGTTTTACTTGCTTGTTCACTTTTTAATCCTCAATTTCATTTAGTTTATATGAAATTGAGTGTCCTGGTTAGTGTAACCACATCATGAAGTAGCCAGTTATCCATCTGAAGATGATGAAATACGAATATTAGCTCAGGATAGGCGACGCGGTGGCAATGCCGCCAATACTTCTGTTGTTTTAAGTCAATTAGGTCATCAATGTTATTGGGCGGGTACTCTTGTTAATGAAATTGATTGTCAGATTATTCTGAATGATTTTGATCGCTATCACATCAATTATGAATATTGTCAGTTTTCAGCTCAGGGAAAAGTGCCCACTTCTTATATAATTATCAGTCAGAAAACAGGTTCACGAACCATTAGTCATTTTCGTGACTTACCAGAATTTACTTTTCAGGCATTTAATAAAATCGATTTAGAGCCGTTTAACTGGTTACATTTTGAGGGAAGAAATATTGAACAAACCCTTAAAATGATGATATATGCCAGACAGCATTACCCGAAACTGGCAATTTCTGTTGAGCTTGAGAAACCAAGAGAAAATATAGAAAACCTGATTAAACCAGCCGATATTATTATTTTTTCCAAACACTATGCCCAAACGCTGGGGTTTAATTCAGCACAAGATTTTTGTCAGAATATGGCTGGAACGTATACCAATAAAATTATTTTTTGTGCCTGGGGAAGTTCTGGCGCAGCGGCATTAGCTAGCCAAAAATATTATTGGCAAGATGCCATACCAGTTGAAGTGATCGATACTCTGGCAGCAGGTGATGTATTTAATGCCGCTATTATTGATCAGCAAATTAAACAGCAGACTATTAAACAATGTCTCAAAAATGTCTGTAATCTGGCAGCACAAAAGTGTACGCATAAAGGCGTTGTTCAGGAATTTTAATGTTTTTTGTAACTATCGTTCAGGGTGTATTTCTTGATAAGGCTTGATATAAAACCATAGGCTTTTTGTTAACACTACACTTCTAAGTTACAAAAATATAAGTCTTTGTATTTTATATGTTTTGTATTTTATATGTTTTGTAACTTATAGATGGTTAGCCGTTTTACGGCTTGGGTTGCTGAATAGTTACTGTTTTTTAAGAATATCTGTTGATAAGGTGAGAATTTTACCAGAGCGCAGTACTTTAGCTGTGACCTTATCGCCTTGCTTGAGTGAAGCCAGTTTTGCTCTGATCTGTTTGAATGTCTCAGTGGTATTTTTAACGGTTATTCCCAGCATTTCAAGAATAATATCTCCACCTAAGAGGATTTGTGTATTGTATATGCGGGTGGGCACAGAACCGCCTTGAATGCCTATTTGAGCAGCGATTGAGTTTTGTGCAACATGTTGTACCAGATAACCAGCAGGTTGAGGAACATTTAGAACCCTGGCCAGCTTGCTGATAATGATACCATCAAGGCCGCTCCATACAGGTTTGTCTTCAAGTAATAATTTTTTTGACATATTAGATGTCACGGCAAAACCAAGTCCTTCGTTACCTCCGGAATGTGAAATAATATGACTGACTATGGCAATGACTTCACCTTTATCGTTAAACATCGGGCCACCGGAATTACCTTGATTAATAGCAGCATCAGTTTGAATTAGCTCAGTTTCAGCTAATTCTGAGTCAATTTCTCCAGGTTTGTAACGGGCACTGATGATCCCCTTGCTCACGGTATGACTATAGCCATAAGGGGCACCAATTACAAAAATATCATCTCCGATTAACGCAGTATCAGAATTACCCAGTGAGGCTGCTTGCAATTTTTTTGGTAAGTGATCAAGTTGTATTAGGGCCACATCAGCATGACTGACTGATGAAAGAACACGAGCGGGTATCAGCACACCATTTAAAAATTCAACATGAATAGAATCGGCAGAATGAACAAGATGGGAGGCCGTCATAATTTTACCATCACTGCTGATGACGACTCCTGAACCAACATTCTTTTTATTTACGTTTTTATTACTATTTTGCTGTGCATTTGATGTGGTTACACTAACCAGGACACTCAATTTCATATAAACTAAATGAAATTGAGGATTAAAAAGTGAACAAGCAAGTAAAACGAAG
>JAHXIM010000096.1 GCA_025655635.1 gamma proteobacterium symbiont of Lucinoma myriamae
CTCCAGCCTAGAGAAAAACAGTTCAATTATGAGAAGTTTGGTGCTGGATATTATGTCGTTGCATGGGCTACTGCGTTTTTTAGGTTGATGGTGAATTTAAAATTGTTTCTGATAATTTTAATCAATTAAAGGATAGGCTGAAGTGCAACCAGCAAGAAGTCTTAGCATCAAAAAATAAAGCAGAACAAGCCAATAAAGCCAAGTCTGAGTTTTTAGCCAATATGCCACATGAATTGCAACCCCCTATACATGAAATTCTCAGCTATGCCAATATCGGTAAAAAAAGAATACACAGCGCCACACCAGAAAATTAGAAAGCTATTTCAATAATATTCAAATCAGTCGTAATCACTTAATCAAATTATTAAATGCACTCTTGGAAATAGCCAAACTCGAAGCAGGTAAAATGGAACTGGATATTCAGCATTATAATATCTCTGACTTACTCATTAAATGTCAGGATGAACTAAAAGCAAAACTGGAGGAACAGCACTTAATTTACAGCTCAATACGGCACAAACTCTACCCACCCATTTTTATTATGATCGTATATATCAAGTGGTCATAAGTATTTTGTCCAACGCCATTAAATATTCACCTGCTCATTCAACTATAACAATTAGTGCAGAGATCACACAGAAAGAAAACAAAAAATATCAAAAACCACCCCTGCCATATGAAATCAGGTGATTATTATTTACGAGAATCTTTAATCATTTCATAAGCAGCTTTAATTTGCTGTGTTTTTTCAGTCGCCATCTGAATCATTTCTTCCGGAAGGCCTTTTGATACCAGCTTATCAGGATGATGTTGATTCATTAAGCGTCGATATGCTTTTTTAACTTCTGCATCATTGGCAGAACGCTTAACGCCTAACATTTCATATGCTTCTTTAAGTAATTCAGCCTGACTTTTATGTGATTCTGCCTGTCCATAGTTATAGCGATTACTACCAAGACCTAAGTTAGAATGAACCAGAGCAGTTAATTGTTCAATATGTCGAGTGCTAAAGCCCAGTTGCTGAGCAATTTTATTAATAATAAGCTGTTCGGCTGAATCAATTTTTCCATCAGCAAGTGCTGCATGAAGCTGAATTTCCAGGAACATCTGCAATAAGGTAGTGCGTCGATGAGCCACTTGTTTAAACTGGGCTAACACTCCATCCAGATCAAAGTCGGTTTGTTTCCCTTTATTAAATAACTCTATTGCCGCACGTTTCTGCTCAGCATCCAGTTTCATATGTTCCATGATCTGCTGTGCCATAGCAATTTCATCTTTAGTCACATGACCATCCGCTTTGGCAATGTGTCCCATAATGGAAAACGTAGCGGAGAAGAAAGCGGCCTGAGTTAATTCATTATCACTGCCCTGCAAAGGCTTATCCACTAACTTGTGACCAATAACACCACCAATCAATAAACCCAGCGGGCCACCCATAGTAAAGCCAACCGCACCCCCTAAAAATTTTCCCCACCAACTCATGTTAGAATCCTCATCAAAATCTCAATCTGCCCTGCTCACTAAAATCTATTTTCCATGACCATAGGTGTGTAATAATAGCAAAATAAGCTCCATTAGATAACTCTTTTATCAATAAAACTCTAAGCCGCATGAATAATAATAGTCCTTTGTCCTCTTAGCCTGCGATGCTCCCACAAATAAAGTCCCTGCCAGGTTCCCAAAGCCATTTTATTGTTGATTATGGGAATAGCGATAGAAGTTGCCGTTATCGCTGACTTAATATGTGCAGGCATATCATCTGCACCTTCAAGCGTGTGAGTATAGAGTGGCTCATGTTCAGGTACTAAACGATTAAGCCAATTTTCTAAATCATGTTTCGCTGATGGGTCAGCATTTTCCTGAATAATTAAACTTGCGGAAGTATGTTGTACAAAAACGGTACACAAACCTTCATCAACATCTGAGTGACGAATGGACTGATTAATCCGTTGAGTTATGTTATGTAAACCTTGTGCCGAGACTTCTATTTTTATTGTGTACGCCCGTCATGGGCATAAACTAATGGGGTGTAAGTCCCCTGTAGGAGGATCACCGCTATGTAAATTGTATCCA
>JAHXIM010000520.1 GCA_025655635.1 gamma proteobacterium symbiont of Lucinoma myriamae
CACTGATACCGCCACCTACGACCAATATGGTCTCGTTGGTTGCAACTATATCCGACATCGAATTTCCTCCACGGAGCGGATTGAGCTTGAAGGGTTTTTAAATCGAAAGATCAAAAATCCCCTATGCGAATGAACAACCGAGGAGGATACCTTTTCTTTCAAATTTTTTCCATGAAAAACGGGTATAAATTTATGATTTTATGACTAATATCAGGAAATGCTAATTTATGTGTGTTGTTAATGAGAATGGTTATTGTCTATAAGTCTATTTTCATTAGTTATTGTTAATGTTTCCCCACTTTTCCTAAAAAGAACAGACCGACAGAAACAGCCGTGATGGATAAGGCAAAATACAACATATCTAATGCGCCGTTATATTGTGTATGAGCTACTTTTTGAAAAAAGCCTACCACTAAAACCATGACAATAACCTTTGATATTTTGTCTTTAAGTTGATCCAGTGAATGAATCGCTAATATTTTACTATCTCTTCCTTCTTCATCTTTGGCTGCATCAATATCAGAGATAAATAACTCATATAGCCCAAAAGCAAAAAGCAACATGACAACACCAATCAGGTAAAAATCAACAGCACCAATAATGCCGCCGACGACATTTTCATGAAAGTGTTCGGGATGAGCCTGATTCAGGTATGTTGTAATGACATAGACCGATGTTTCATAGACATCAACACTGGCAACAACAAAGAGTAATACAGCTCCTATCAAACCAAAAAAAACTGCAAGAAGAATAATAAAGCGTGATGCCCATAAGCTATTTTCAAATAATTTTTCAAACATATTTAATCTCAGTATTGTGATATGAATTTCTGGAGTAATAGAATTGTTGTAAGAATAAAAAAATTACTCACTATTTTCAATCTCTATTCTTATTGTTTATTTTAAATTAGCTTCTACACTTGAATTATACTAACAATAATTGGGTGGATTTAACTATGACAAATTCAACACCGGCTAATGATAAACGCCATTTTTGTCGTGTACCTTTTATCTCAAGTGTACATATTTTATTTGATGATAAAAGCGTTGAATGTGGTTTGCTTGATATTTCCCTTAAAGGTTTACTTATTGAGCCGCCTGAGAACTTTACTCTCAAGAAAGATACTCTGTATTCACTGACACTCATTTTGAGTGAAAAAGTGATAATTAGTATGCAGGCAAAGCTTATTCATTCAGAAACTAATCATTATGGTTTTGAGTGGGTTGATATAGATATTGATAGTTTAACCATTCTCAGACGTCTGCTTGAGCTGAATTCAATTGATGAAGACGAAATTCACCGTGAATTAGGTGAGCTGGTCACTACAAAATATTAACTTCATGGCTAATCAGGAAATTATTTGCTGACTCTGATCCCTGGAAACAGTAATAAACAGCAGTAATATAAACTGATTGCGATCAGAACGACTACAGTAAAACCAAAATGGATTGCCAGTATGCTCGCCAATACAGCGCTGATGACAGAAGCACAGCCATTTACTCCCCATGCCCATGGAATATAAGTCTGTCCTTGTCCATCTGCGTCATCACCCAGTGTGGCTAAAGCCAAAGGAAACGGCATACCCATACAGATGGCCAATGGGGCAATTAAAATCAGGCTCAAAACAATTTTAAAGAGTAGGGGTAGTGCAATCAGCCAGGAAAACAGAGGATTTAAAATCACTATGTATAATAGACTGAGGACTATAATTCCAGAAATGGCCCATCTTATCACTTGTTGGTAGGAATAATTTTTTACCAGATGTCTGGACCAGGTACTGCCAATTCCCGCGTTGATCAAAAAGGCTGCCAGGACAATGGTTATTGAGTAAATAGGATGATGTAAAAAGAGAATAAATTTCTGCATAAAGGCAATTTCAATAAACAGGAATGCCAGCCCGATCATAAAAAAGTACAGGAACAATTTGCTGCGATTGATGTGAGAACTGCTATGTAGTCAGCCCTGAAAAACATATTATCTATTTGAAATGTAAGGAACTATCCCTATTTTTGAGTGACCAGATCGACCAGAAATGTTATAATAAG
>JAHXIM010000025.1 GCA_025655635.1 gamma proteobacterium symbiont of Lucinoma myriamae
TGTAACATTTCTGGTCTTTATGGTCACTCAAAAACAGGGATAAATCCTTATATTTCAAATAGATAATATATTTTTCAGGGCTGACTAAGTAATTGCAGTTGCTTTTGATGTTGCTTTTGCTTTTTAGCCCCTCAGAGAGAGAATGACGTAGAAGTGATTTGGTATGCCGGGTGCTGACTCAAGGGGCTTTTCGAGGCATGGATGCCGAGGATGAGCGCTACATGGATGTACTTGAGCGTCCCCCTGAGCCAACACCCGGCATACCAAAACACACAGTTTATATGACATTCCCGAACGACACTTCAGAGCACTGTTCACACTATGATCTAATTTACCAGACTCTCAAATATTTTAAAGCCCGCGACATAGGTACCGATTGCTGAACCGATAGTGGAGAAGAAAAAGACTAATAACGTTCTAGCGACTTTATTTTTCCACCAGCCGGAAACATGGGTAGTGTCTTTTCTCAGCGCACTGAAATCACCCACATTAGGCTTTCTCAAATAAAGCTCAATACCGGCAGTGACCATGCCTGCACCTATGGTTGGATTCAATGAGGTCAGTGGTGCGGCAAAAAAGGCGCCTATGACGGTTAAAGGGTGTCCTTTAGCTATTGCAGCACCCAATGCGGACAATGAGCCGTTAATAAGTACCCAGTAGATAATTAATTGTATACCCAGATCGGTACTTTTATTAAAACCAATACCAAAGCCCACTAACAAGACTGCTACAATTAACCAGGGAATAAGCTTTGGCCAGCGGCTCTTTTTAGGCAGAGCATCCAATCTGTCAATATTTTCCTGAGCACTGCTGTGTAATTCTTCAGGCGTAGTGATTTGCTCATCTTTTGCCAGATAAGATTCAATTCCCTTAAGATGACCAGCACCAACAACAGCCAGAATCGATTGATTATCTGAGCTGGTGACAATTTGCTCAAGACGAGCGGCCATATATTGATCGCGTTCATCTATTAGCGGGCCAAAGAGTTCTTTGGCTTCCTCAGCAAACTGAGAAAATGTAGTTTCCAAAATATCACCTTCTTTAAGGCGCTCAATTTCATCTTCTGATACTTTTTCATTGGAAACAACGCTGCCCAGCAAGCCGCCAACAATGCCCATTTTTTTCCACCAGGGTACATTGTTATAAACGCGCTTTAAGGTGGTGCCGACTTCACGATCAATGAGGTGAATTTCACTATTCATTTCTTTTGCCTGGTCAATGGCCATACGCATTTCAGCACCCGGCTCAATACCAAACTCGTCAGCCATCTTTTGCTGATAGGCACCCAGTGCGAGAGAAGCGATGACCATTGAGGCTTTACCTTCTTTAAACACCTGAAATAAGTCCATTTTCGCCAGACTATCGGGATCGATCATGCTATTGTAGCGACTGGGGCATAATTCTATAGCAACACCATCATATTGCCCTGTTGCCAACAATTCTTTTACTTTGTCAGCACTGTTTTTAGAGACATGCGCTGTGCCGAGAACGGTAATTGATTTTCCAGCTAATTGATGGTGAAAAATAGGTTCATCATTTAATTCATCCTGCGATGCTTCTTCACGAGCGTCGATATTTTGTGCTTCTTGCTTTTCCACGTTTATTTACTGGCCTGTTGGGGTTTAATTGATAAGCATTATAATGCTTTATTGAACAGATGTTTATTGTTTTTTCTGAGGCATGCTTTATGGACAGCTTTCTTTTTCTAATTCTGTGATACGCTGCAGAGCGAATTCATTTGAGTCACCGCAAAATTCTTCACTGGCCTGAAACATAAGACAGACTTCCGGTCGATCTGGCTGAGCAAAAATTTTACAGGAATTATTATCATCCAGTTGAATACAGCGTTCTCCCGCAGGTTTACCATCCGGCATTCCGGGAATTGTTGTAGAAATTGACGGCGCAATACAACAGGCACCACAGCCATTACGACATTGCATAGTATCTTCATTTATAAAATCGGGTAGCCACAGGTTTCTCTCCTACAGCCCCCACACCACCCATCATGCGGGTCCGCAATGGGCGGTTCACTAACCGTAATGAA
>JAHXIM010000115.1 GCA_025655635.1 gamma proteobacterium symbiont of Lucinoma myriamae
GGTCATTTATATCTCCGGATTGCGAATTGAAGATCATAGTCTGACCTGACTGAAACTAATTGTGAAGGTGGGTTTTAATTGACGTTTACCGCTATTCCCTCTTCAATCCATGTAGTTGCAGCAAGACCAAAGCTGCCGGCAATAGCCCCTAATAAGGTATAACCCGTTAAGCGCCCAAGAGAAAAAGGAACAATAGTTTTCCAGGAAGAACGTATATTAGTCTTTTCCTGACCTAAAAATACCGGACCTAAATAGGGTAAGCAGGTGATATTGCAGGGACCTGCGCCAAAGGCAAGTCCCATTATCATAGCCGCTGAAAATCCAAGAGTCAGACTATCCATATTCTCAGCTCCCTACTTTTTCTTGCCGAATAAAGTCACTTTTTCCCATTGTGTCTGCGCTTTTTTACGCTTTTTAAAATAAGCGGGATCAGCAGAAAGAATGGGGAAAAAAGCATACTTCATTTTTAACACGTCTTTATCAGGACAAAATTCAACACAGCGACCGCATAAGGTACAGTCTGGATAGATAACATCTTTATTTTCCATATCGGTATGAATTTCGTGAATATCCATAGGGCAGGCTTTTGCACACAGACCACACTTAACACAACGCGACTTGGCCTCTTTTACCAACCGAACAAGACCTATTTTTTTAAATAAGGTATTGACAGCCAGCATGGGACAAATTCGACAGAAAGGCTGACGAACCATTAACCCAATTGACATCATTAAACCAAATAAAAAAGTGGCCAGTACTGAGAGAATTAAGTAACCAATAGTACTGGTATCAACAACCAGTTCTTTAGCATCACCTGTTGCTAATGTCGTTAAAATTCGACTTGGGCAGATACGACAGAAAGGATCGCCTAATTCGTGCCCTACCACACCAAAACCCGCTAATAATGGAAATACAAATAACAGGAATATCATCATCAGCCATTTAACTGGCCGTGTTTTTCCTGTAAAACTTTGACTCAAAGTATCTGTCTGCTGAAAACCCAGTTTTTGCCCCAGCATATTCAGCAATTCCTGAAAAAATCCTAAAGGACAAATCCAGCCGCAAAAAGCTTTGCTCAATACAACCATCAATAAACCAAACGTGGCCAAGGTGATAACAGTCGGCATTAATGCTTCAACAATAGAACCACCTGCAGCTAATACTGGTGCAGTACGATGATCCATCTGATGCTGAAATAAAATTAAAGCACAGTGATCCGCTGTTTCCAAATCATAAGCACAGGCAAGCGCCGGTAAACTGCTGCTGAACTTATCGGCTAAATAATATCCACCCAAACCAATACCATAAACCATCACAATAAAAGCAATAAGTTGAACCAGTCTTCGTATGATTGTTAAATTCATGATTGACTCCCGTTTGATTGGCTATTGGCTGGTTTCTTTTTTTGCTTTTGTGGCTTATTCTTATTATGTCTTCTCATGATAACAAGCCCTGAAATAAAACCAATTGATAAGGCAAAAAGTCCACCGGCATTGGATTGCCAATGTGAAGGATTAACTGAATAAGGCGCTGAAAAATTGCTTTTATAGGTTAAACCATCTGCTATATGAACGGTACGCAACACAAATTCTTGCGCTTTATTCGCTCTCCTTCCAGGTTTAATATCTTTAAAATCATCCGGCAGCACAAAGCTCACTCTACCCTGTGCATCAGTTTGTGCATCGAATTTTGAGCCATTTGAGGTTTGTAGAATAACCCAGGTATTAGCCAGTGGTTTTTTATTAAATAAAATTTGAAAATCATGGCCAATATTGCTATAAAAACGCAAATGTTCACGAATCATCGGTTCGGGCATAATTTCCAGGGGAAGTTTGTGACTGGATACTAGATCATCAGGACTATAACCTGAAGGTTTGCCACGCATATAAACATATCTAAGAGAGGACTCATGAAGTGCATCCCCTTTTCGTTCTGCCACAAGCGCATGATAATTAGTCAGCCCTGAAAAATATATTATCTATTTGAAATATAAGGATTTATCCCTGTTTTTGAGTGACCATAAAGACCAGAAATGTTAC
>JAHXIM010000379.1 GCA_025655635.1 gamma proteobacterium symbiont of Lucinoma myriamae
TTTATGCCATGGAATTTAACTGAAAAAATTCAGCCCTTAAATAAAGTGGCATGATCCGTCAACGTGGGAAGTTTTGACGTATACGATCAAAACATCAGCATAATAAAATACTGATTTAATGACGAATACCAGAAACCCGCTCACCCACCGGATAATCTTGCACTGATACCTCTTTTAAAAGGGGTGATTGGTTCATAGCAACTCTCTTTTCTTATCCAAAAATAAAATCCAAGTCAAATTCGATCTCTGGAAATGGTTGAAGCCTCACTTTAGATTGATTTTGTATTGAAGCAATTACCTTGTAGGAGTCATAGTCAAACTGATAAACGGTTAAGGCTTTTTCTTCTGGATCAATGATCCAGTAATAAGGCACTTTATTATCCTTTAATAGATTCAGTATGGTGATCGTATCTTTTGAAATGTGGCCTGGTGAGGTGATTTCACACACCCAATCTGGAGTCATTTTCATCACTCCTTTGGGTTTTTGTGAAACACGTTCTTTTCGCCAACCTGCAATATCATGTATTGGGCATTGATGTTCATTATATTGAACACTAATTTCTGTCATTATCCACCAACCATTAGAATCCTCCCTTCTAATATAAGGTCTTAAATCACCAGATATATCTGTCTGAATTGCCCCATGTTCAGCTCTAGCCATGGGGCGCTTAATAATTTCACCATTAATCAATTCCAGGCGTTCATCATTTTTTAATGCATCCATTAAGTCATCAATGGTCTTTAGTTTGTGTGCTTCCACAATACCTTACTCTATTTGAATTGGTCACATTTTTTATATAAATCGTTCAGGTTCATACGCCACATGACATGGTTAATGATGTTCACCATTCTTACTCTATTTCTATCTTACTGATAATAAAGCGATTAAATGGGTAGCAAATGAGGTTTTTTTTAACCATCTTAATATTTACACAGATTTTATCAATTGGCAAACTTTGTCTTCTTCTTATAATCATTAATTCATTTTAACCATTTATAAAAAGTTTGTTTTTTTAAATGGGTAGCATGTGAGACCCATTATATACGCTACGCTTTACTTAGACTCTTTATAAAGTAGAATCTATCTCTTTTATAGTTATATGGAGATAACAATGAATATTAATGGACTAGCGGAATATTATATTTGCGTCAAAATCACTAATTCACGTACTGCTGCTAATTACCAGGATATTGCCAGACGCTTTAGTGAATGCTGTGAACATACTTCTATTGAGGATATTGATCATATCGGTATCAAAAATTGGAAGGATAGTGTTCTAAAAACTGCCAGCCCAACCTCATGGAATACTTATTTACGTCATATAAAAGCCCTGTTTAATTTTGCTCATAAAAAGGAACTCATTAGTCATAATCCATTTGAAGAAATTAGCTTTGCACCCAAAATTATTCGCTATAAAAAAACCATACAAAATGGGACTGTTATGGATATTATACAAGCCATTCAGGATGAACCTGAGAGATATAAGCCGGATTGGTTCTGGCTTATTGTCACCCGTTTTTTATACCTCACAGGGATCAGACACCGTCAGCTTATTTCTATTACCTGGGAACACATTGATTTTGTCAACAAAACGTTATTAATTTGCGCTGAAGGAAGTAAAAACTATAAAGAGCGAAAACTCCCATTAGCTCAATCACTCATCAATGATTTACAGTTTTTATTGAATAAGCATAAAGCTATCAGGAAGGGTCGTACGATACAACTTGATCAAGTATTTAACATCATCCGTTTTAATGACAAATATCATGGCACAACAACAAAAGTTGATCAGATCAGCGGCTTTTATAAAAGACTGGCTAAAACAACAGGGATCACCGTTTCACCCCATCGTTTTCGTCATACTATGGCAACCGAGTTGGGTAATGATCCCCACACAAACATCTTAACATTATCAAATATTCTCGGGCATTCTGATCTCAGAATCACTCGTCAATATGTCGAAGTAGCTCTCGCTCCTCAAAGAATTTTAGTTGAAAAGTTAGATAATAACTTGACAATTACCTATAAATAAGTAG
>JAHXIM010000135.1 GCA_025655635.1 gamma proteobacterium symbiont of Lucinoma myriamae
TTTTGTCCCTGTTATTTGTGCTGTATTATCGCTTGTTTTTGATTCAAACTGATATCATATTATTGTAATGACAGATAACAATTTGATCAGAAACAATAAAATTACAATTAATGTTGTACGATAATCTATCGATTCATGATGATTATCTTTTTTCAGGATCGACTAATTATATTAAATTTAAATGATCAGCAAGTAGACTCACTCTGGTCATATTTTTTTAAACACCATAGTGTACTATTAACTGCAAACGAGCTTGGCAGTGATAAATTCAGACAGATTAAACGTCATCTCCGCTTAGTAAATTTTTCTAAAACAAATGAACCGTGAACAGCATTGTTGTTACTATCTCATGAAAGGTTGTCTTAAGTATCTATCGTTGTTTAAAGTTTGGTGGTATTAAAATTGTGTCTTTAAGGAATTTATTATCATCCTTATAAGGGTAGTCCAAAGTGTAATGCAGTCCCCGGCTTTCTTTTCGCTTCATGGCGCTATTGATAATTAACTCGGCCACTATGGCCAGATTTCTTAATTCGATTAAGTCACTATTAATCAAATATTGACGATAATAGTCATCAATTTCACGCTGCAGTAGTTTTACTCGCTGTTTTGCTAATAGCAGCCGCTTGTTTTTTCGGACAATACCGACATAATTCCACATAAAACGGCGTAATTCATCCCAGTTATGAGTAACCACAACACCCTCTTCAGAACCTGTTACCCGGCTATCATCCCATGGGGGAAGTTGTGGTTCACATTCGTATTGCTGCAGTTGACTGTGAATTTTTTCTGCGGCTGCTTTAGCAAAGACTAAACATTCTAACAGGGAATTACTAGCCATTCGATTGGCGCCATGTAATCCGGTAAATGCAGTTTCACCAATAGCAAATAAGTTGTTCAGATCGGTTTGCCCAGCCAGATCGGTCATAATGCCGCCACAAGTATAGTGTGCCGCAGGTACCACCGGTATAGGCTCTGTTGTTATATCAATACCAAATGACAAACAGCGTTTGTAGATAGTAGGGAAGTGAACCTTAATAAACTCAGCAGATTTATGAGAAATATCAAGATAGACATAATCTGAACCAGTACGTTTCATCTCATAATCAATTGCCTGAGCTACAATGTCTCTGGGGGCAAGTTCTTCACGCTCATCGAATTTATGCATAAATGGCGTACCATCAAGAAGCTTCAGCTTTGCGCCTTCACCACGTAATGCTTCTGATATTAAGAAAGATTTTGCCTTGGGATGATAGAGACAAGTTGGATGAAACTGGTTGAATTCCATATTAGCCACACGGCAGCCTGCACGCCATGCCATAGCCATGCCATCACCGGTAGAGCCATCAGGGTTACTGGTGTACAAGTAGACTTTACTTGCACCTCCGGTTGCCAATACGGTAAATTTAGCTGGTACTTCAATGACCTGATTTGTCGGGGTGTCTAAGAGGTAAATACCGACGCATTGAGTAGCATTGTCAGGTGATAAGATTAAATCAACGGCAAGGTGATGTTCAAATAATTTAATACAAGGTTTATTTTTTACCTGGGAGAACAAGCTTTCTGAAAGTGCCTTTCCTGTGGCATCAGCAGCATGTATTACTCTGCGTTGCGTATGACCTCCTTCGCGAGTAAGGTGATATTCATCACTATCATTTTCTCGTGAAAAATTAACGCCTTTGTCAATCATCCATTGAATGGCTTCTCTACCGCGTTCAATAGTAAACTGAACACTATCCTGATGACATAAACCAGCACCAGCATTTATGGTGTCCTTTACATGGCAGGCAATGGTGTCATTGTCTTCATCCAATACGGCAGCAATTCCTCCCTGAGCATAGAGTGTTGAGCCCTCAAGGATTGGACCTTTTGAGATTAGAGCAATTCTGGCTTTGTCAGCTGATTTAGATGGAGATTGCATTTTTTCAGCTAATTCAAGTGCTATGGTCAGCCCGGCAGCGCCAGTACCTACAATGATGGCATCGAAACACTCAGTATTCATAATATTCTTATTTAAATTAATGTATA
>JAHXIM010000395.1 GCA_025655635.1 gamma proteobacterium symbiont of Lucinoma myriamae
ATTCTACCAATGATTATTGGTCACCAGTAGATTACGAAGAGATGCAAAAAGTTGTGTAATTGAGTGTCCTGAAAAGTGTTGACAGATCATCATTAACAATATCCAGTGTTGCAATACCCACACATAAGATTTTAGCCATAGAAAATTCTAATTTTTGTTTTTTTGAGCCGCTTTATTTAACAGTAATTCAATTTGTTCAGCCGATAACTGCTTCAAATGTTGGCTTAAATTCTTATTATCGAGAGCTTCTTTCTTATTATTATCCGTGATTTTCCTGGCGGCATCAGCAATTCCGCGATGTTTAATATCAACATATTCAAAGCAAAGTGTCGCAAATTCATCACAACTAATACCCAGTTGTTTACTCAGTTTTTTTAAATTATCAAAAGCATGGCTTGATAATTGTAGTTGAATAGATTTTTTCACTCATTACTCTTTAGCTTAAACGCATTTTAATCAACATTAGTGAATTCATGCTCACTATAAAATTCTGGACTCAAATACAAATTCAATGGATAATGGCTAATCCAGTTTTAAACAAGATTAGCCATATCAAATCCTATGAATAGTACACACGCCAGCACTGATTGGGAAAATACAGTCCCGACAACACATGATGTTGAACATAACAAACCTCATATAAATGAGCAACAGCAAAACACGCTGATTCAACGTATTAAGCAATTACTGGTCGAACAAAATGCCGTATTAGTCGCCCATTATTATACTGATCCCATTTTACAGCAATTGGCTGATGAAAGCGGTGGCTGCGTGGCAGACTCATTAGAAATGGCGCGTTTTGGCAAAGAAAGTCCTGCAGATAAGATTATTGTTGCCGGTGTTCGTTTTATGGGTGAAACCGCCAAGATCCTTTCCCCCGAAAAAACCGTAGTAATGCCTGATCTTAAAGCCACTTGTTCCCTTGATCTGGGCTGTACTCCTGAAGACTTTATCCCCTTTTGTGATGAACATCCTGATCGCACCGTAGTGGTTTATGCCAATACCAGCGCACAAGTCAAAGCAAGAGCAGATTGGGTGGTGACATCAGGAATTGCCACAAAAGTCGTCAAGCATCTGGCAAGTGAAGGTAAAAAAATCCTCTGGGCACCGGATCGCCATCTGGGGAAATACATTCAAAGTGTCACCAATGCTGACATGCTGCTTTGGCAAGGTTCCTGTATTGTCCATGACGAATTCAAGGCTGATGCGCTACTTGCACTCAAAGAAAAACACCCGGAAGCCAAAATATTAGTCCATCCTGAATCCTCTTATACCGTTGTGGAAATGGCTGATGTCGTGGGTTCTACCACACAATTGATCAATGCGGTTAAGTCAATGGATGCTGACACCTTTATCGTAGCAACGGACAATCGTATTTTTTATAAAATGCAGCAGGCTGCTCCAGATAAAAAGCTCATTGAAGCCCCGACAGGCGGCGTGGGAGCCAGTTGTACCATGTGTGCTCATTGTTCATGGATGGCTATGAACAGCCTACAGGGTATATTGAATGTTCTTGAACAAGATATTAATCACGTGAATGTTGAAGAAAGTGTCCGCCTTAAAGCATTTGCATCAACACAACGGCTATTGGATTTTGCTGCCGCTCAGTAATTAAACATGATATGAATAAGTTTATGCCGGCATTTATTTGCTCAGGGATAACGCAGGCTCTATTTGTATCTTACAAATCAGCCCTTCATTAACCCAATTCTGAACAAAACCCGCGACTCTTAGTGGGGCATGCTGTTCATCAACCCACTCACAAATACCCTGACAAATATAAGAAAAGTTATTTCCTGACAGCATAGCATCCATAGCCCATGCTTCATCAACATCCATTGAGCGATACAGGGTTCGCAAATCTTTGCGCCAGATGCACCAGCCGATGAGATAGTCATTTTCAAGAAGTTCAATAGGAGGTTCTTCATTATCCTATAAAAATCAGTTGAAAATGGTCTATAATCATAACCCATTGAAATTATAGTGAAATATCATGATATTACCACCAAAAATCA
>JAHXIM010000011.1 GCA_025655635.1 gamma proteobacterium symbiont of Lucinoma myriamae
TTCATTACGGTTAGTGAACCGCCCATTGCGGACCCGCATGATGGGTGGTGTGGGGGCTGTAGGAGAGAAACCTGTGGCTACCCGATTAAAATAACTTTTTTTCAATATACTAATAGGTATTAACTATATAACTAATATCAAAATTAATTGAGAGAGTAGAATAATGAACCTTCGAGAACTGGAATATCTGGTCGCTGTCGATGAAGAACGTCATTTTAATCGAGCGGCAGAGCGCTGTTTTGTCAGCCAGCCGACACTCAGTGGACAATTAAAAAAACTGGAAGAAGAATTAGGTGTTATGCTGATTGACCGCAATACCCGTCATGTTTCTATGACCGATGTAGGAATAGCCGTGGTACAACAAGCCAGGAAAATATTGAAAGAAGTAAAAGTAGTGAAAGAGATTGCCCAGAGCTTTGATGATCCCATGGCTGGTGAATTGAATGTAGGCCTGATTCCGACCATTGCCCCCTATTTGCTGCCAGAAATTATCCCCGAACTAAAACAACATTTTCCCAGATTAAAGCTCTGGCTACATGAACATCTGACCAGGGTACTGTTAGAAAAACTGAAAAATGCTGAACTGGATCTACTGATCCTTGCTTTGCCCGTTGAATCAGATGAGTTTTCAGTTATAGAGCTTTTTCAGGAAGCTTTCTGGTTAGTCGTTCCAAGTAATGAAACACTGAGCAAGAAAAATAATATTCAGCTGACCGATCTGAAAGAACAGGAAATGTTATTACTGGAAGAAGGACATTGCTTAAGGGGTCAAGCCTTGGATATTTGCTTTACTGCTGGTGCCACAGAGAACAATACTTTTCGAGCGACAAGTTTGGAAACATTACGCCATATGGTGAGTGAAGGAATGGGAATGACATTATTACCAGAGTTATCTGTACCAAAAGAAAGATCAAAGTCAGATGCTGTTCACTATATACCATTTGATGAGCCCAAGCCTAATCGACGTATTGGAATGCTTTATCGTAAGGGAAGCTATCGGGAAGAGGCCTATCAGAAGATAGCACAGGTAATAAAAGATAAATTATCAGGATGTTTTTTTTAAATTAATTTGTCAGGCGTGAAAAAAAGTGACAATAATATTACTGATTGTCACTTTTCAAAATTATTGAGTTTTAAATGGAAATCTAATGACATTAAGTGTAATTAGATTATAATGCCTTGAATAAAATATTTTTAGTTAAAGAATATAGCGGAGTCAATGATGAGACAATATGAATCATATCAATGTAAGCATTGTGGTAATATCGTAGAAGTACAGCATGTTGGCGGTGGAACACTGAGCTGTTGTGGTGAAGACATGCAGATGATCACCGAGAATTTAACGATTATTAACTTAATGAAAGCATTTTCCGGTGAGTCTCAGGCCAGAAACAAATATGAGTATTTTGCCAAAGTGGCTCAAAAGGAAGGTTATAGAGATATTGCAGAGCACTTTCAGCGAGCGGCTAATAATGAAAAAGTCCATGCAAAATTAGAGTTAGCTTTAAACAATAGAATGACCAGTGGAACTAAAAATAACTTCGGTAATACAAAAGAAAACTTACAGTCTGCAATCGAGGGCGAAAGTTATGAGAATGTTACAATGTACCCAAATTTTTCAGCAATTGCTAAAGAAGAAGGCCATAATGAGGCTGCAAGATTATTTGAAGGCATAGGCAAAATCGAAGTTGAACATGAAAATATGTATAAAATGCTGTTAGCAAGACTTGAAGCAGACACAGAATTTGTAAGTGAGGATGAGCAGGAAGCCTGGATATGTGAAGTATGTGGTCATGTCCACTATGGTAAAAAAGCATTAAAAGTCTGCCCTGTCTGTAATCACCCGCAAGAATATCAATCACGATTAAATTCTAAAAAATGATATAGCATTATCTATTTTGTATTAGTTCCAAACGATAGGTATTTTGTCGTTTAGGGAGCTATACAAATTATTTTTGTCGTGTTCTCTGCTATACAGCTCCTTT